>NZ_JALAAB010000010.1:0-144380 GCF_037546705.1 Vibrio sp. 2-Bac 85
GGGGTATGTTTTACGAGAACTTGTTAGATACTCCTGCCTCGGTTTGTGCACCGAAGCGACTTAAAAAGGTATGGTTTATTACTCAATACCCTCAAGGGTAGCCATATCAGTTTACCAAAATATTTAGATTACATAATCATTAGACTTGGGTGCTTAAAAAGTGGCAAACAAGAAACTTTCATTAAGTGTTACTTATCGAGTAAATGAGTGACAGCATCTGCCCACCATGTTAATGCAGGCCCCATCGTTTTTTGTTTTGCCATGACACGTTCAACTTGAACTGGCCAAGGCTTATGGTCAAAACTTAGGTTCATACGTACCATATCACCATTCTTTTCATATTTTTCTGCGATAAAGGCAGGTATGTAACTCCATCCTAAACCTTCTTTCACCATAGTGTTTATTGCATGAAATGAACTTACCCACCATATATGTGAAGATATCATAGGCGAGTGCATTGAACTTTTTCCATCAAGTCCTTTAATCAATAATTGACGGTAAGGCATCAAATCAGAAACCGTGACTTTATCTAAGCTTGCCAATGGATGATTTGGATTTACAACACCATTAAAAGGTAAGCTGCCGACATAACATAAATCGACTTCTTGTGGAAAATTACCATTCGAAAACATTAACCCTAAATCGGCTTGACCAGAATGAATTATTGTTAATACATCGGATGCTGAAACGGTTAAAAGATCTAATAAAGTACTAGGAAAGTGCATTACAAATATATTCATCAGATCCGTGATTAAAGGGAGTAATGCATCATCGACGGCAATTCTTATCTGAGTTTCATGAGATAGATTTAATGAATCATTCACGGAATCAAGTTCATAAGTTTGCTGTAGGATGGACTCAGCAAATGGCAATAATCTTTTCCCATGAGGGGTTAAAGAAGGTTTACGACTAGTACGATCAAATAATGTCGTATTAAGCTCTATTTCAAGATTTCCTATGCCCTGGCTGACAGCAGACTGGACTTTACCCAACTTGCGAGCGCATGCGGAAAATGAACCTGATTTTTCAGTTTCTACAAACATTCTCAATTGTTCGAGATTATACATATCACTTTCCCTGATAGTAACTAACTACATTCCTTCATAATAAATGATTACTATACACCTCAACACCCACAAAATAAAAAATGAAATTAAACATGAATACGAGAGAACGCATTATCCACAGCATTTTATTTGAAGTCATTGCTTTAGGTTTTATGATTTCTGCTACTAGATTATTCACCGATGTGGAATTTTCTTCAGCGACAGGTTTAGCAATTAGCTTGTCATTAATTGCAATGTGTTGGAATTATATATACAACTTAGGTTTTGACCATAAATTTGGCAGTGAGCGTATTAACCGTTCATTTAAAATGCGAATATTCCATGGATTAATTTTTGAATTAGGCTTAACGATTATCACTCTTCCGCTTATGATGTGGGTGCTACAGTTAGATTTCTGGACAGTATTTATTATGGATATAGGGCTTGTACTTTTCTTCTTAATATACGCGATCATTTTTAATTGGTGTTATGACCTAATTCGTGGACGGATTACATATATTATTCATTACAGTAAAACAAATAAATACGAGTAGAAGCTAAGATTTCTACTCGCTCGAAAGTACTTCGCTACTGATTTAGAGAAAAATCAGTATTATTCCTAACTCGCAATGAGCCCCAAAGGGCCTTAGAAAACTAAGTCGAAACGCCCCCATTGTGAGTTACAGATCGACAAATAGTTAACCAATTTCATTAATCATTTCAGTTATATTGTATTACTCACAACATCATTATGGATTAATCCAAGAGTTGCCAGATGAATACTGCATTCCTCCAAATCTTGCTGGGTTGTAAGGCATAAGCTAGAAAGGCATAGCAATCAAGCTTGGCTTATCTTTACCTGGTGCAACAAGGACGTAAAAAATCAACGCGAATTAAATCGATAACCCATGAAGTTGTTAGGAAGTTAAGTTACTTATATCCCCATTTACAAAAACGTCTTTTAAAATTATTTTGCGTCTTTTAGGTTACTAGGGCGTCTTACTAATATAACTTATTAAGAGGCTACTCCTATGAATATATCATTCATTATTTTAAGCGTACTTTTCTTCGGATTTTACGTGCTACTGGCAAGATTCAAAAAACAAAAACAATCCTTCAATTTTAGAGTGTTAAGCGCACTGGCAGCAGGCTTGTTATTCGGCGGTGTTATTCAAGCCGTATTTGGCGTAGACAATGTGGCAACGTCAGGCTTTGCTGAGCTTATATCTCTATTTGGTAAAGGGTATATCAAGCTACTTCAAATGGTGGTGATCCCATTAGTATTTGTTGCCATGATTTCCTCAATTATGAACGTGGATGGTGACGGAGCCTTATCCAAGATAGCCCCTAAAATTATCGGTATATTGATAGTAACCGTAGCTATTTCCGCGGTAGTGGGCATCGCAAGCATATACCTGTTTGGTATTGATGCGAATGCATTAGTGAACATAGTGGGCACCAACAGTGCTATTGAAGCACGAGGCGACTCTCTACTTGCTACACAGAATGCAATGGCAAGTACCGGGCTTTCTGGTCTAGCACTGTCGATTATTCCTGCCAACATATTTGAAATGCTCACGGGGTCGCAGCGCACATCGACACTCTCAACGGTATTGTTTGGCATGTTCCTCGGTTACAGCATTTTACAAGTAAAGAAACGTCAGCCTGAAAAAGCAGCGCCCTTTGTCGCTTTCATTAACTCAGCAAAGGAAGTTGTATTGTCTATGGTGCGTGAAATTCTTAAGCTGACGCCCTATGGTGTGTTTGCGTTAATGACCTCGTTTATGATGACCAACGACTTATTTGCACTCGCTGAAATGGGGCGATTTTTAATGGCAAGCTATACAGCTATTGGTGTCATGTTTGTGATTCATTTTATATTGGTGTCGGTATTTGGCTTATCGCCTATCACTTTCATGAAAAAAATATGGCCTGTGCTTGTGTTTGGTTTCGGCTCTCGTTCAAGTATGGCGGCTATACCGTTAAATGTTGATACGCAAACCCAACGCCTAGGTGTTGATGAAGAAACGGCGAATATGTCGGCGACCTTTGGAACCAGTATTGGTCAAAATGGATGTGCCGGCATTTACCCTGCAATGCTAGCCATTATGGCGGCACAAGTGATGGGTGTTCCTGTCGATATTAGCTTTATTTTGCAACTTATCGTGGTTATTGCTATTGCTTCGTTTGGTATAGCGGGCGTCGGTGGTGGCGCTACCTTTGCAGCAGTTGCAGTACTCACCATCATGGGCTTAGATATTACTATTGTCGCAATTCTTGTTTCAATAGAAGCCTTGATTGATATGGCGCGTACAGCCCTTAATATTTCAGGATCAATGTTGTCGGGTGTACTTACCTCAAAGCAAAATGGGACCTTAGACCTCGAGCAATACGCTACGACCACCACTTCCAATAAAAGTGATGAAATTGCCGTGCAGGGGTGAACCAACATTTATTCAATAGAGAGTTGTGCATGGTTAATGTACGCCCTCTATTGCCTATCTCAGTTAATATATTTTGTTAGGAAAGAGTGATGAAAATAGTTGTGATTGGCGGAAACGCTGCGGGAATGAGTTTTGCCGCAAAATATAAAAGAAACCAGCCTTTAGATGACGTCGTGGTGATAGAGAAACGTGATTACCTCTCTTTTGGTGCCTGCGGGTTGCCTTATTTCGTGGGAGGCATGTTTGATGATAGCGAGCGAATGATTTCTCGTACTCCAGAGCAGGCGATAGCGTCAGGGTTAGATGTTCGCATAAACACCGAAATGTTATCGGTTAATCGACTCGAAAAGAAGGTTCTGATCCGACACCAAGATATTGAAAGTGCCATTGATTACGATCGCTTGATCGTTGCCACAGGTGCGCGTCCAATAATGCCAAATTTTGGCGAATACAATGATGAATTTGTGTATACGTTAACTAGCCAAGAAGATGGCATAGCAGTTAAACGCGCGTTGAAAGATAGCAGTAAACAACGTATCGCAGTCATTGGTGCAGGTTTCATCGGGTTAGAGGTATTTGATGCCGCCCATGGGCTTGGTAAACACGTCACTATTATTGAGCGTGAACAACAGATAATGAGCCAGCAATTCAGCCCTGAAATGGTTGATGTTGTTGAACAGGCAATTCGCACCTCAGGCGCTGATTTAAAAACAAATACAAGCGTGTTGGCGATTCGAGACGCAGATCATGGTGGTTACATCATTCAAACAAATAAGGGAGATGTTGAAGCCGATATCGTGGTTTTATCACTCGGATTCAAACCTAATACTGACAGGTTCGATCTACCTAAAGCCGCTAATGGCGCATTGTTAGTCGATGAATATGGCGCAACAGAAGATGCACATATCTTTGCTGTGGGTGACTGTGCGGTTGTGAATCACTTAACACTGGGTAAAGCGGTTTATCTGCCTTTGGCAACAACGGCCAATAAACAGGCACGGTTGATGGCAGATTACTTGTCCGGAAAAGAGACGCACATGATGGGCTTTCTAGGTTCGTCATCACTGAAAGTGCTTGATTATGAACTGGCACGTACAGGCATGTCAGAGCAGATGGCACATGACCACGATATACATGTGAGTATGTCAGTAATAGACGATAAAAATCAAACCGATTACTACCCAGGTCAAGAGGATATTAAAGTGAAATTGACCTATCAGCCAGGCACTAAAGTGCTTTTGGGTGGCGAAATAATTGGTAAAAAAGGCGCTGTCAGTCGCATTAATGCCCTAGCGGTTGCTATTACCGCTAAATTTACAACCGAGCAACTGGGCTATTTAGATTTTGCCTATGCTCCCCCCTTTTCGCGTACATGGGATGCCTTGAATGTGGCAGGTAATGTCGCTAAATAAAGTTTGTTAATTTAAATAAGAGAATAATCATGGTACAAAAAATGACTAAAAACATCAAAACGCTCACTGAAGAGGCATATCAAACCGTAGAAGATATCTCAATTGAGCATACAAAAGCACTACTTAACGATGATGCTTATGTTTTTGTAGATGTGCGAGAAGCCGATGAAAGACGAAAACTCGGCGTTATCCCGGGTACTTTTACTTGCCCAAGAGGCATGCTTGAATTTCTGATTGACCCAGAATTCCCTGCGCATAATCCGGTGTTCGCACAAGATAAAACCTTTATTTTTTATTGTGCTCGTAGGTTGCGCTCACTCTATGCCGCAAAATTAGCAGCAGAGATGGGTATCGGTTCAGTAAAGAACCTAGCAGGTGGATTTGTAGCTTGGAAAGAGTTCTCAGGAGAGATTCAACCGGAAATTGGATGAAAATAAGAGTGTGATTTACCTTTAAGTTACAGCTGATGTTCACTATGATTGGCAATTAAGTGGACATCAGTAATTTGAGGAATGCAAATGTTAGCAGAATGGTCAGCACATAAAGATCAATTGAAAAATTATATTATAAAGCAAACAGGTGATCTCGATCTTGTTGATGATATTTTGCAAGATGTGTATATCAAAGCCAGTCAAAAAATCGAACAACTTGAAACAAAAGATAAATTACAGAATTGGCTGTACCGTATTACACATAATACCATTATGGATTTTTACCGCTCACAACCCAATCATGATGAGCTGCTTGAGGACTACGTTGAAGAAGAGATCTCTTCTGAAATCGTTAATTTACAATCCATGGCACAGTGTTTACGCCCAATGTTTGACTGTTTACCAGAAAAATATCGCCAACCCATGATTCTATCGGAGCTTGATGGATTAACCCAACAGGCAGTTGCTGATCAACTCGGGCTATCATTATCAGCCACAAAAAGCCGAGTCCAGCGTGGTAAGGTAAAGTTAAAAGATATTTTAACGGATTGCTGCAACATAGAAGCAGGCGCTGAAGGTATCGTTGATTTTCATCCTAAGCCAACGTGCGCAGATTTTGCTAAGAAAAACAGCGGTGAATGAAGCTAGTCTGAATGGTTACTACTGGCAGTGAGGTGGTTTCGTCAATACGATTACATTCAACTACGTGCTTATACTAATCCTCCTATAAATACGTGCTTATACTAATCCACCTATAAAATAGTTAATGAATGCGCCTTGATCTTAACTATTTTCCCTATGAAAAGCTGAGCATTGTTTTAAACGAAATGCTTTATTTATGCGAATGAGAGCGAAGTTGCGACAGCTACATTGTCTCTTTCCTCTGACCCACCTTTTTCCTATTTAAATTTATTTTAAAAAAATAGGCGATCTTTGCGTCTTTTTTAGTTTTCCTACGTCTTAACTATGTGAATCAAAACTTTCGTGGATAATACAAATGAGCAACCAAGCAACCTATTTTAAAATCAATACGCCCGATAATCAGTTACTATTAGACTTTTTAGCAAGCGATCATGTGCAAGATACCTTACAAGACATTCGCCGTGGTATTGAACGCGAAATGGTTAGAGCGACAGCGAGTGACGAGCTTTCTCGTCGCCCACATCCCAAATCTTTAGGCTCTGCACTAACTCACCCGTACATTACCACTGACTTTTCGGAAGCGCAGTTGGAGTTAGTGACCGCTGCAGTGACCGATAGAAATGAAATGTTCAAATCATTAGCATCGCTACATCACTTTGTTGCTTCAAACCTAGATGAAGGAGAGTTGATGTGGTCGGCGAGCATGCCACCAGTCCTGCCTAGCGACCACGATATTGCTATCGCGAATTACGGGGCATCAAATGCGGGTATGATGAAGACTCGCTATCGTGAAGGATTAGCAAATCGTTATGGAAAAAGAATGCAGCTAATTTCAGGCATTCATTATAACTTTTCGCTACCAGATAGTTTCTGGCAGGCACTGCATACACAAACAGATAGTAAGTTACCGTTAGAAGACTTTATTTCTGAACGGTATTTTCAATTGATACGTAATGTGCTTCGTAATGGTTGGATTATTCCCTATCTATTTGGTGCTTCACCCGCACTCGACAAAAGTTACCTACAAGAAAAACGGCATGCATTGGATAAATGGGACGACAGTACAAACTACTTACCTTGGGCTACCTCATTACGGTTGAGTAATATGGGTTATGGGAACAACGAGCAATCACGTTTTCCGATGAGTTTTAATAGCAAACAAGATTACCTAACCGGTCTTTGTAACGCGCTGACGCAGCCAAGTGAGCAATATACCCATTTGGCTAAACACCAACAGTTAAATGACGCTGTACTTCAGCTTGAAAATGAATTGTATGGTTCAGTTCGTCCAAAAATTGTTCATGCACATATGCGCCCTTTGGTTGCCATGTGCAACGAGGGTGTGCAGTACATAGAATTACGTAGTTTAGATAATAACCCTTTGCTACCTTTAGGTATTGATGAACAACAGAGCCAATTTCTTGATCTATTTTTACTTCATAGCGCACTCACACCAAGCCCTGAGATGAGTGAGCAGGAAAGTACGCTTATTATGGAAAGACAAGAGTTAATCGCGACGCAGGGAAGAAAACCTGGGTTAATGCTACCAACAATGGATGGTGACGTTTCAATAACTGATTTAGCTCAACCACTCATGAGCATGTTAACTAAAATGGCAAAAAGTATGGATAGTTCATCTCGTCAAGGTGGCTATGAGCTAGCGGTAATGCATGAACAAGCAAAGTTTTACGACAGTTCATTAACGCCATCAGCAAAGGTTTTATCACTCATGAAGCAACAGAAAGTAGGCTTTACGGTATTTGCTAAAAGACTTTCTGCAAAACATATGCAAAAGCACTCAGCCAATCCCCTATCCGCGAATGAAATGGCTAAGTTTACATTGCTTGTCAGCGAATCCTTATGTGAACAAGAACAGCTAGAGTTAGCGCAAGAAATGAGCTTTGACGATTATTTAACACAAAAAAGTTTGATTGATTGTGTTTTACCAACGCAAAGTGTTCGCTCACAGTCAGACACACTTATTACAGAAAATATAGAGCAGCTAAATAATTATGAATATTCTATTTAAGTTAAAAGGTTACCTAAAAATGTTTGGCCGGCACTACCTGATTGCTATTGTCGCATTACAAATCGTTGCCTTGGTCAATTTAGTGCCTTCATGGTTGATCGGCAAAATTGTCGATGGCATTAGTGAAGGAACATTCGATACTCAAACAATGATCATACACATCGTCGGAATTATTGTTTCGGGCGCTGTAATGTATGGCCTACGCTTTGTATGGCAAAGCCAACTCTATGGTGCTTCTATTGCGATCACGCGGGTGATTCGAAGTGAGTTATTTCAAAAGTTTTTACATTTATCACCGGCATTCTATGCACGCCGTAGCACTGGTGATCTGATGGCGCATGCGACCAATGACCTAAACGCAGTCGAAGAAACTATGGGCATGGGGGTGATGACCTTAGTAGACTCTTTTATAGCAGGCATGACAGTCATTTTAGGCATGATTTTTGTTGTTAGCGGTGAACTGACTGCTGTCGCCCTGCTTCCTTTTCCATTATTGGTACTGATCACTCGCCGTTATGGCATGAAGCTGCATAATGCGTTTGCCACAGCACAATCTGCGTTTTCTGATTTAACGGAAGAAACACGAGAAACAGTCTCAGGCATTCGTGCGGTTCGTTCGCTCGGCATTTCTGGCCGTCAAGAAAAGCGTTTTGAAAAAACTTTAGATGATACTGTAGAGGCAAACATCCGTGTTGCCAAAGTAGATGCGGCATTCACGCCAACCATACAACTGGTGTATGGGTTGTCTTTTGTCATCTCAATAGGTTACGGAGCATGGTTAATTGAACAGGGCAATATTACCGTTGGATTGTTCACTACATTCACCCTGTACCTTGCTCAATTGCTTGGCCCATTTTTGCAGTTTGGTTGGCAATTTAACGTATTCCAACGCGGTAATACATCATGGCTTCGTCTAGAAAAATTATTTGCTGAAAACATTGAAGTGATCGAAGGCGAAAAAACATTACCAAAAGATGCGCCTGCAAACATGTCTTTCAACATTCATCATTTCGCCTATCCAAAAGCCAATCGCAACGTGCTTAACAATATTAAATTTGAATTACCCGCGGGTGGGTTAGTTGGCATTACAGGTCCTACTGGTAGTGGAAAAAGCACCCTTTTACACTTGGCTTTACGTCAATTTCAACTTGAGAAGCCATCAAGTATTCACCTTTCAGGTATGCCAAGTGATAGCCTTACCTTTGACGCATTGCGCACTAAATTGGCTTGGGTACCTCAAAAACCACATCTATTTTCCGGCACTATCGCAGAGAACATTGCCTTGGCTAAACCCAATGCGTCACAACATGAAATTGAGCATGTCGCAGAGATGGCAGGTATTCGAGCAGAAATTCAAGCGATGCCAGAAGGGTTTGATACCCCTCTTAGAGAAGGAGGGAATAATTTATCAGGTGGCCAAAAACAGCGTTTAACGCTGGCTAGAGCATTGTTGTCGAGCGCTGATATTCTATTATTGGATGACCCATTCAGTGCGCTCGATATGAAAACAGAGGTGCAAGTTCGTCGAAACTTAAAGGCGCACTACGCCCATAAAACGATGTTACTGGTCACGCAGCGCCTAACAAACCTAATCGAAGCAGATCATATCTTAGTATTAAATGATGGGCAGATAGAAGAACGAGGCTCTCATCATGAATTGGTCAAGAATCAAGGTTGGTATGCCAAGGTTTATCAGCGTCAAAGTCAGTTAGGGGGCAAAGACCTGTTATTAAACAAAGTGTCGCCGGATGAACCGCAGACTACTTACAATGAATCAGAATCTGAGGTAAGTCGCCATGAATAAGCCAACATCAATGAAAAAACAGACACTTTATCGTCGTTTACTGACCTTCTCATTGCCACACAAAGCCCGTTTTGGCTTTGCATTTTTGATGTTAGCACTGGCGGTGAGTGCTGAAATGGCGATTCCGTGGTTGACTAAAAGAGTGATCGATGAGGTTATTGTGCCTCAGCAGTTTGAATGGCCACAACTACTCACCCTGATCGGCCTTGTCATGCTTTTTTATGTGCTGGGTGCCGTGTTTGGCTATTTACAAGCAGTTGCCTTTAAACACGGTGCACTGCTAGTGGTCAAAGATGTACGTGAGCAGTTATTTCGCCATGTGTTGAATTTCCCTATTGCGACCTTTGACAAATTATCGACCGGCAAGTTGGTTTCGTATATTACTAACGACACTGAATCACTGCGAAATATGTACGTATCGACCATTCCAACCGTGATTCAAGGCGCATTACGCATCATTGCAATCTTCATCGCAATGGCTTTGTTGGACTGGCGTTTGATGTTGCTCAGCCTAGTATTGATCCCTATTTTGCTAATAACCATGCACCTGTATCGCAAAATTTCAATGTCAGTGTTTGATGGTATTCGAGTACAAGTGAGTAACATTAATGGACAAATAAACGAATCGTTACAAGGTATGGCTTTGATCCAGGCGTTTCGTCAAGAAAAGGCATTCCACGCTAAGTTTGAGAAAGATAATCAAAGCTGGTTTAACTTCCGTAGCAAGTCAGTTGCGATTGATAGCCTGATGTTATTACCACTGACACGCTTGATTGCGACGTTGACAGCAGCAGGTATTGTTGCCTGGTTTGCAGAGGCATCACTATCGACGGTTGTTGAAATTGGTACGTTATATGCGTTTTTGAATTACGTTGAACGTTTCTTTGACCCCTTTCGACAGTTATCCATGGAATTACACAAATTACAGGTTGCCACTGCCTCTTCGACACGTATTTTTGAATTGCTAGATGATGAGTCTGAAATACATCATCAAGCGATGCCAACAGTAAAAATTAACGACAGTCATGATATTGAATTTCGTCATGTCACCATGGGCTATGAAGCAGATAAACCAGTACTTAACGATGTCAGTTTTACAGCAAAAGGCGGGGAATTTACCGCGATTGTGGGTCATACCGGCAGCGGAAAAAGTTCGGTGATCAATCTATTGATGCGCTTTTATCAACAACAGCAGGGCGACATTCTCATTGGTGGCCAACCTCTGCATAAACTACCGGAATCACAACTGCGTCAATTGTTTGCTTTGGTATCGCAAGATCCCACCATCTTTAGTGGATCAATCATTGACAATATTAATTTATCTCATGATGTTCTCAGTGCAGGAAAAGTGAGCACCAATGTAGTAGAAAATAGCCGTGATAAAGCGATTAGCGCAGCCGAAATGGTGAAAGCAGATCACTTTATTACCCGCTTACCTGATGGATTTGATCACCAGCAAAATAATGGTGGCGCATCACTCTCAGTAGGTGAAAGACAACTATTAGCATTAGCGCGTGCGATTTCACATGATCCGAAAATATTCTTACTCGATGAAGCCACTGCAAACATCGACAGTGAATCAGAAGAAACCGTCAAACAAGCGCTTGAGAATATCCAAGACGGTAGCACTGTGATCTCCGTTGCGCATCGTTTATCAACTATTCAACACGCAGACCAAATCTTAGTCATGAACAGTGGGAAAGTGGTACAAAGCGGTACACACCTCGCGCTAATCGAACAAGATGGCGACTATCGAGACTTATACCTTGCACAAAAAGAGCAAGAAGAAAATGAACATAAAAACAGCATGTTAGGCTTGGCTTCGGCAAGCGCAACGTCATAATTCAAATTTTAGGAATGATAACATCATGAAAAAAAACACCATCAACATCGATAATAAGGTTTACAACAAAAAACAACTCGTACCTCAACAAGTTATCGAAGATATCTTAGAGTGGGAAATCATGCACGGCGTCGCATTTCGTCAGGCTGATAATACCGCAAGGCATGTACCATTTAGCATCGCGCCGATGACAATAGAGCGCCCAGTATATGAACATTTGCGTACGGTGACTCCCTTGATTGCTAAGCTGGTCAGTCATGTTTCAGAAGACCATAGCTTCTTGCAAGACTCTCTTAGCGACATGGCAAAAGCAGATCCCTTCTTTGGACGCTTAATGGAATTACACTTACAAGCCCATGGTACTTCAGAGCAGCCTAAACAACCTGCTCGTCAGCCATTATTATTGATGCGTACCGATTTTATGGACGATCGACAACATGGCGCAAAGGTGATTGAGTTTAATGGCATTGCAGCAGGAATGGGGCCATTTGGCCAACGTGCTACCGAACTCCATCAATTTGTAAAAAATCAGTGGAATGATGTTTACCATGAGTGGTTAGAAGATGATTCAGCTATTGCTGCAGATAATCAAGGGTTGGAACAATTGGCTATCGGCATTGCGACCGCGACTAATAAAGTGCAAGCCCACTTTGCTGAGTTTGATAAGCAAAATAGTGATCAAAAACCGACGTTTTTAATGATTGTGCAAAAAGGCGAAGACAATGTTTATGATCAACACCTTTTGGAAGTGGCTTTACAAAAATTGGGCGTAAAAACTGTACGACGCACCTTCGAGCAGTTAAGCACCCAGCTATCAAGTGGCAATAACCAGCGTTTGATCCTTGAAGGTGTTGGCGCTATTGATAGCGTTTATCTACGTGCCGGTTATCAGTATTCAGACTATTGGGCGCCAGAGCTCAACGAGGATATTTGCTGTCAAGCTCTAAGCCAAACGCGTTTATTCATTGAAAAACATTATGTCGCAATGAACGCCACTATCAGCCAACAACTTGCAACCAGTAAATCCATGCAGATGCTACTCACGATGATGCCAGAGGAAGATTACGCTCGCTGGGGTTTAACCATTGAAGAATCAAAATTAGTTAAAAGTGTGTTAGCCGAGATGAAACCAATTTCTACGCAAACTATCGCATGGTTTAATAATACTGCCGATAAGCAACAGTGGGTGCTGAAAAACCAAGGTGAAGGAGGTGGGCATTGTATTTTTGGTAACGAAATCACCAACACATTAGCCAGTTTGAAACCCGAAGAATACGATGCATGGGCCCTGATGCAACGCTTATATCCACATGAACGTGATACGCCAACCATTGCTGTTCGTGATGGAAAACAAAAATTGGTGGATGATCTTGTTAGCGAAATTGGGTTATTTACAGCTCATTATCAAGGCCAACCAGTGACAGATCAAAACGGCTATGCAGGCTATCTTATTCGTAGCAAACCAGCGAGTGAAAATGAAGGCGGAATACACAGTGGGCAAGGAATATTAGACTCTTTAGTATTGATTAATTAAGTACCGGTTTGTGCTATCGCTCACCCACTGATAACAGGAAAAAAGTTATTAGTGGGTGAGCGTTTCGTCGAATGTTTTCTAGCTCGTTTAGTGCCCCAAACCGAGCTAGAAAGCTAAGTCGCAAACGCCCCCAAAGTGAGCTAGAGCGCCAACTTGCTAGGGCCAACATTACGTTTCAGAAAATTTAAAATTAATACTCTGTATATTTCTCAATAATAACACCTCAATATCTAGACTATATTCTTTCAATTAAGTGTCCTGTTTGATTAAACCAGTACAGTAGGTATGTACTTTTTATTTCCTACGCTAAAGTTGCTATCCATTTTTAGCAGACTCAAATTTATAGTTTACATTGCTCACTGCACGGCTTTAATTCAAGGTTACGGCACCATGAGATTAACCTCTATCATTTTTCTCATATCAATCACGCTAGAAATTAAATGAAGGCTCCCCACCAATATCATGCCCCCCTTTCAACTCAATAATTGACCTGAATAGGAACACGACCACCAGAAAATGGCAGCCATTTGATATAAGCTCGAACTATCTATTGTTTAAAATCTAATAAAAATTTATAAATAAAATTACTCCGTTCCTCCTACCGTTCTCCAGTAAAAACAATCTCAATATAAGAGATAAGTTTATTGTTATTAACATTATTTTAAATATAAGTATTAACTCTCATTTTTTTAAAAATAGAAGTGCACAAATCAGAAATTACTTTAAATTAAACAATCGAATCGATTGCGCAAACGTTTCGACTACATCAAATTACCTTTTGATATAAGTAACGGTAATTACTATTAATCAGTAATAAGGAGAATGATATGAAAACGATAATGGACAAGCATATTTTAGTTGCTGCAGATTTTGCTGGCTTCCCATTGAAAGAAGCGGTAGTTAAACACCTTAAAGAAAAGGGGTGGCATGTCACCGATATTGGAGTTAAATCAGAAACTGAAGAAGATCCCGAAATGTTCCATCGAATTGGATTAAAAACCGGTGCTAAAATTTCAGAAGGCGAATTTGAAAGAGCTTTATTATTTTGCGGTACCGGCATGGGGATCCATATTGCAGCCAGTAAATGTCCAGGTGTTTTTTCGGGTGTTGTAGAAAGTGTACCTGCAGCCTTAAGAGCGATTACAGGGAATGGTGTAAATGTACTGGCTATGGGAGCTTTCTATGTAGCCCCTAAGATGGGCATAGATATAGTTGATGCTTATCTAGGTAACAACCTTGGAGATGGGTATGAGTGGTGGCCTAACTTTTATGAGTTTCACAAATTAGCATGTGATGAACTCGAAAGTTTTAATTATGAGGAATTCAAAGAAAATGGGTTTGAGGTTAAAAAACAGGGAGATTATCCTTTAGAACTTAAGCAGAACCCAAATACCATATAATAGAAATACAAATAATCTGCAGAGAAAATAAAGCGAGACCTACATTCTAAATGATCAATTACACAACTATAATCACGCTTGCAGTTATGGACCCTTTAAGTCTTTCTAGTCGTTATGCCTTTACCCAGTTAAGTCCATTTAACGGGGTAAAGACAATCAATTAAAATGCGTCATTCATCATCTTTTTATACGTTTCGCTATCATCATACATTTGATGAAATACTTGGTACTTAGCGTCATAAAAACGTTTAATTTTAGTTGATTGAGGCGTAATAATTCTTCCAATTCGACTCATGTTGGCCATTGCGTCAGGAATATCATCATAAAACTTTGCCGCAACAGATCCTAACATAGCAGAGCCAAGTAATACCGCTTCACTTTCTTCAGCCAATAACATTAAACATCCTGTTGCATTTGCGTGTTCTTGTAAGAAAATAGAGTTTTTAGTCCCACCACCCACAGCCATAATAGTATCTATTTCATATCCTGATTGATTCATTACTTCGATAATATGTCTTGTCCCTAAGGCAATCGCTTGGATAACAGCTAAATATGAAAGGGCCATATCATCAATCGTTTTTGACATTTTCAAACCAACGATAGAACCGGTTAAATTAGGGTTTGCACGAGGAGAGCGATTACCATGAAAATAAGGGAGTACATGAATATCTTTTGTTAAATAGGCGATATTATAATTACTTCCAGCTAATTTTAATAAGTGCGTATTGAGTAATTCGTAAATACTACTATCTTCTTCAAGCGCCTTTTTATGCAATGTATTATATAAAGGATGAGAGGTTATAAAGTGGTCAATCAATGCGCCTGTTGTAGATTGTCCGCCTTCATTTAACCAATAATTTGGTATCATGGCACTATAATATGCTCCCCAAACACCATCAATAAAACGAGCCGACTCTGATACTGCCATGTGACAAGAAGAGGTACCTCCAATTAACGCTAAACGGCGATTAAAATCAACTTTTTCACCCTTTACGCCGACTGCTCCTATTACCCCTATTCCGCCAGCATGTGCATCAATAATAGATACACCGACTTTTGTACCTTTTAACAATCCGAGTTGTTTTGCCGCTTTAAGTGTTAATCCATCTTCAATATTCTCACCCATTGGTCGAATTATATTGCCGATACTTCTTGCATTATCTTCAAGTAATTCACTTAACCCTATCTGTGCAAAGAAATCATCGTCCCACCTTTGTTCATGTCCAATATATGTCCATTTACAGACAGTAGAACATAAAGACCGATGATTACTCGATGTTGCTTTCCATGTTAAAAAATCAGGTAGGTCAAAAAAATACTTAGCCTTGCTCCATATATTTGATTGATTTTCTTTCAACCACAATAATTTTGGTGTCTGCATTTCTGGAGAGATACGACTGCCTACATAGTTAAGGACATCATGTTTTGTTGCATTAATACGCTCTGCTTGACTTATTGCACGATGGTCCATCCACATAATAACGTTTTGTTCACTTCTTCCGGTTGGGCTGACTGATAAAGGCAAACCATCCTCATCCAATACAACCAGAGAACAAGTCGCATCAAAACCAATCCCCTTCACTTGAACTATATCTATATCCGCTTTTATTACCGCTTCTTTCACGGCTTTACAAACACAATCCCAAATGTCATCTGAAGATTGCTCTACGAACAGATCCAAAGGTTTAAATGTTTTTGTTTCATACACAGCATCTGCTAGTTTCTTTCCAAAAATATCAAAAACACCCGCTCTAGCACTTCCGCTACCTACATCAACCCCAATAAAATATGTTGTCACTTTATTATCTCCATTAGGCCTTTTGTCTTTTAAGAGCGATGAACAAAATAATAATCCCTCCCCAAAGCGCCATTGTTAAATAACTACTTATACCCAATAAATTCATTCCACTTTCTAATACCTGTAAAACAATCAGCGCCAGGCCAATTCCGATAACTCGCCCAAACCCTCCATCAGGGTTAATACCTCCAAGTACTGAGGCTAAAATCGCAGTTAAAAGATAAGACTCACCGTAACCCGCTTTTGCTGAGTTAAATTTAGCCATCATGATTAATGCTGCGACCCAGCATAAAATAGAAGAAATAGCGTAAACATACATGAGTGATTTTTTTGTATTAACACCCGAATAAAAGGTAGCCTCTTCATTTGAACCGAGTAAAAAAATGGTTTGTCCGAGTACAGTATGCTCAAGTACTAACCACAATATAAAACCAATCACCAACAGTAATAAAAGGGGAATAGGGATGCCGATCACAGCTCCACTTGCCAGCACGAGTAAGCCATCAGGAAAACCCGAAATAACACTACCTCCTGAAAGCAAAATATTGAAGCCATTAATGAGCGTCATACTCCCAAGTGTTGCTAAAATAGGAGAGACGCCAATGTAGGCAATTAATATACCGTTAAATAAACCAATGATAAGCGCTGCAACGAATCCCGCGACAAGAGCCAGTAATAATACTGTGCTACTTTCAGGGGCAAGTACAATAATATTTGCCATCACTAAAGCACTTGCATTTGTTGTTGCGATGATAGAGAGGTTGATCCCCCCTGTTAACATGCAAATCGCCATCGCGAATGCAAATACACCTAATAACGGTATTTGTGAAGCTATAGATTGTAAGTTTGATAGTGAATAAAAAACCTCGCCATTTGCAACTAACATGAATGCTAATGAGCCAAAGAGTAATACAAGTAAATAACGAGCACTAGCATCTTTAGGCAACCTTAATGTATCGAGTAGTTGATTCATTACGCCTCCCTCAATTTTTGTTTTTTATTATTTAATGCGGTCATACTGATGCTGAAGACAATAATCGCTCCAGTTAAAACAGTGTGCCAGTATGATGGGATACTTAATAAGGTTAAACCGTTCTTCAAAACTGCTAACAAGGCGACACCCAATATAACTCCGAATAATGACCCCTTTCCGCCAGTCATACTGACTCCACCAAGGACGACTGCAGCAAGTACAGTTAACTCAAAACCCATTAATGAGTTTGGTGCAACCGATTGAGAAATTTGCATTTGAACAATAGAAGCAATACCTGCTAACGCGCCCATATAGCCATAAACTAATAGGTTAATTGTAAAAAGATTAATACCGATACGACTAGCAGCATCAGCATTACCGCCTACGGCATAAATCTGTCGCCCTAAACGGACTTTAGTCATGAAAATTGAAGTTGTAACGATAACAACTAGGAAGGTAATAATAGGTAACGACAAACTATAATCGTATCCATCAGTACCAATAAAAGGAAATAGATGCACACCGTTCATGAACCAATCAGGAAAACCATACAGCCATTCCCCATTACTAAAATACATTAATAAACCAAAATATAGATTTAATGTTGAAATAGTAATAATGATTGAAGGTACCTTTAACTTATAAACAAATACAGCATTGATTAACCCCAACACTACGCCAACAGCAGCAGCGATCAAAAAGGCGATGAAAAAGTTGCCACCTAAACTTAAGATATAAGTTGCAGAAACATATTGCGCAATAGCAGCCGTAGCGGGGAAAGAAATATCAATACCGCCCGCGATTAAAACAACAAATAACCCACAAGCCATAATACCTAGTACAGCAGTACTTTCTGACATGTCAAAAATATTGCCCAAGGTAAGAAACCCTTCAGTTGTCACTGTCAGGCCAATAAATAAGATGACAATAATTGCAGCCAAATTGAACTCATGACTTTTTATAATTTTATTCCATAAAAGATTACGCATTTACAGCCTCCATTATTTCAATTTCTGAAGATGACTCAGGATAAAACTCATGGGTGATCTCTCCTGATTTCATCACTAAGACTCGATGGCTGTTATAAAAAACTTCAGGTATCTCATCACTGACCATAATGATAGCAATACCCGTTTTCGCAAGATCTTGAATAATTTTATAAATACTTTCTTTGTTGGCAATATCAACACCGACTGTCGGTGAGTCTAGGATCAAAATTTCAGGCTCTGCAGCAATCCACTTAGCAATTGATATACGTTGAGCATTTCCCCCCGATAAACTCGTCATCGGTAGCGTTGAATCAGATACTTTAATCGATAATGATGAAATAAGTCTTTCAACTATTTTACCTGCTTTAATATAATCAAAGAGACCACTCTTCTTTTTAAGTTTGGGTAAAATAGAGACCGTAGTATTACTTTGAATGCTTTGCTCCATTATGAGCCCTGTTGACATTCTGTCTTCAGATACATAACCAATACCATTTTTAATCGCATCTCGATTAGATTGAAGTGAAACACTTTTATCATTCACTCGAATTTCCCCACTATCTATTGAGACCATACCAAATAATGCTAAGCATAATTCTGTCCGACCAGAGCCTAACAACCCTGTAAGTGAAACAATTTCCCCTGCATGTACTTTTAAATTGATATTGTTAAATTGGCCTTTTTTATTCAAATTAACCGCTTCAAATTTAATGACCCCGCCTGCACTATACTTTCCTATTGGCATATGATTGAAGCGTTGCCCTGTCATTAAAAAACCAAGTTCATTGCTGTCAACATCTTGAGCTGGATAAGTACCAATTGTTTTACCGTCACGGATCACTGTAATGCGGTCTGATATTTCCATGACTTCATCAAGTTTATGGCTGACAAAAACGACAGTAATACCTTTACTTTTAAGGTCTTTAACAACTTTAATTAAGTTATTTACTTCTGTGCGTGTTAATGAGGCCGTCGGTTCATCCATGATCACTAATTTTGCATCAGAAGCCATCGCTCGACATATTGCAACCAGTTGACACTCTGCAATAGATAGCTTCTCTACTAACTTTGTTAACGGTAATGAAACACCCACTTTATGCATGGCCTTTAATGCAATGGTGTCCATATTTTTTTTACTCACGAGACCTTTAGTCCATGCTAGGTGATTTTGAATTGCAATATTTTCAGCAACAGATAAGTTTGGAAAAAGAGATAAATCTTGATAAATAACTTGAATCCCATTCTCTATTGAAAGTTGAGGGTTTAATTTTGTATATGATTTGCCGTTAAGAATGATTTCAGATCCAGGCTCTGGATTGTGCACACCAGAAATAATTTTAAATAAAGTACTTTTCCCACAGCCATTTTTGCCCGCAAGACAATGCACTTCACCCTTATTGAAAGTTAAATTGATATTCTTCAATGCCTTTACTTGGCCAAAAAATTTAGACGTATTTTTTAAGCTAATAAATTCATCACTTAGCATTACTGTATCCTATTATTAAAGGTTTAAATAAAGAGCACCGTAAGATGCTCTGTTATATTTTTAGCTTTAGAAGCCTAATTTATCTGCATTGTCTTTATCTACGACTAGGATTTTATTAAAATTAATCACACGATTTTCCATGTCAATTTTTGCTGCACCCAACTTATCTAGCGTGACGCCATCAGCAACTTTTTTTCCATCTAGGATCATCTTAGCCACTTCCACTAACGCATAACCAGCATCTGCAGGATTCCATAAGAAACCTTTGTCTATTTCACCTCTTTTAAAATATGGAGATGCTTGTTTCGGCATTGTGACACCCACAATCGTCATTTTGTTTTTAGCGCGTTTCTTTTTAACAGCTTCTCCTCCACCAATTGGACCTAATGAGCCAAAAGAGACAATCCCGGTCATATCAGGATGTGCTTTCATTAAATTATTTGTTGCTGCGTAAGAGTCTTCTATGCTGTCTGACACTGGCATACGTGATGAAACTTCGTACATATCTGGGTATTCAGATTTTTGGTAAGCAAGTGCGACATCAGCCCAATTGTTATGTAAAGGGACCGTTAGCGAGCCCACATACATGATATAACCACCTTTTTTGCCCATACCTTCAGCTAAGGCATCCATCGTTGTTTTGGCATAAGAGGTATTATCAATCGTTTCAATATCCCAATCTGCATTATGACCACTTGGTGCTTCGTGTGTTAAAACAACAATCCCTTTTTCTCTGGCTTTTTTAAAAACGGGTTCAAGTACTTTTACATCATTTGGAACGACTGTGATTGCATCAACACCTTTAGCAATAAGATCCTCGATTATCTTAACCTGCTGAGCGGGATCAACCGAAGATCCACCTAACTGATAAGCATTAACTGATAAATCCTTAGCAGCTTGCTCTACTCCTTTATTCATATGATTAAACCAAGGGATCCCAGTAATTTTAACTACATTAACAATTTCATAGTCTTTCGCTTGAATACCCGATGTTGCAAATACAAGGCTTAATGCAGCAATTTTAATAAATTTACTTTTCATTGTTAGTCATCCTTTTTTATATAAGTGAACGCTTTATTTAATTACGAGAATGATTTTAATCTCTTTAATCAAATTAAATTTACTTAGTAGATGAGTAATGGGATCTACGACCAACAATGTTAAAAAAATGTATAAATAAAACCCAATTAAATAACAATTCATTAACATTTATTTAACAAAATAAATAAATGGTGCATATAAACGACAATACAAAATATAAAACTCAATCCCCCCTACTTCTGTTAACATAAAAACACACACCATTTAACATTTAATTAACATTAAAAGGGGTAAAACGAGGCATAGAAATAAATTGAATAAAATCGGGGAAAAATAAATATACAAATGCGATGAATATCACATGGATAATGGATTATATAATCTTCAAAAATTTAAAAAGCTGTGAAGAAAGGTAAAAGTGGTGACACCAGATGTTCTCTACATCAATTAGTGGAGCCAAAGCCAGTGCGAATTTATATAGTTTAGTGATGGCTTGCCGAGCAAATGATATTAATCCTTACTACTATTTCCAGTGACTATTTGCAGCGTTATGAGCCAATAACACTAAAACAAGCGTGGTTAATACAATTAAGGGAGCGATTAGGTATAAATAGAACCTGTATTGCATTAGCAAATAAAACAGTTAGAACGGCTTGGGCTATTTTGAGATATGAAACTAAATACCAACAAAAATTATTAGTAACATAATAAAAAATTAAAACACGTTAATTCAGAAAAATAGCTTTACCCAATTTTACAACAATGATGAAGCATAAACGGTAAGACCAACCTATTAAAACCTGCCTAGCTCGGGAGTCATAATAGACTGTCAAAGCGATGAGGATAATAGGTGCGTAAACATCTTAGGCTAGAGGGTAGCTCTCTCAATAAAAAGCCGTAAATACGAACGCATCTTATCTGTTTATGAAACTTAATCGTTGTAAAACAGGTGGAATCCATATACGAGCTAGAAATGGATATCATGGGTCATAATTTAAAAGTCCACTATGAGCCTAAAGCAGACATTAATAAATTGGCGATTTGGCTCGTTTCGGGGGACAACACGCCTTATAAATTTTTATATAAAGTATTTAATATACTTTTACTGAGCACATGTTTTTGGTTCTGGCATAGACTTAGGTCGAAAGGCCGCACAGCCACAATAACTTTCTCTTCATTTCTTGGCTCATATAACTTCTACATCGTATAAAAAGAAGTATATGATCACATCAGGAAATGATCTTCAACGTGCTCCTTTTCCTAGTGCAGATCAATAGAGTTAACTCTCAAAAAATGCCTTCAAATAGATAAGTCTAAAACTTCAAATTTAAAGTACGGCTTCGTAATCTTGCCCTTCCCTTAGGGACGAAAGCGACTTACTAATAATGTCCGCTTTGCCGGAACAGCTGACGTTACAAATTTTAAAATAGCAGATAAATCCTAGGGCAGTTTGTGCCCCTTTGCGAGTTAGAAACGACAGAACAGCGACCAATATGCTTCTGATACAATGAACAGACCTAATATACAATACAAAATATAATCGCCGATTATTCGCTTTTGAATGTAATAACCCTGCACTATGTGTTCGGCTAATAGCTGAATTATTAAAAAAGCCGAGGTTTTATGAACAAAAAAAAAGCGTTGCAACACTATTGTGGCTGGTTAGATGGAATGGGGTTAACCCCAGATAATAAATAGAGAATGGAAAAGTAAGAACCACAATTTTATTGTTAACTCTCTTCCTCATTTAAAGCTTTCACCAATCCCATTATTTATTCAAGTTACTTTTATCAAACTGCAAGTCACATAACCTCTTATATAAAGTCGAACTGGTTAATAGTGAGTGATGATCGCCCGTGTCAACAATTCTGCCTTTATCCATCACCACAATTAAGTCTGCATCGATCACGGTAGATAAGCGATGCGCAATAATCAGTGTAGTTCTATTGGCCATTAGCTCATTCAGTGCCGCTTGCACATGGCTTTCACTCTGTGCATCTAACGCGCTGGTGGCTTCATCTAATAATAAAACATTAGGGTCTTTTAAAATCGCTCTTGCTAAGGCAATACGTTGTTTTTGTCCGCCTGATAACCGCACGCCCTGCTCACCTAAGAAACTTGCGTAACCCTGTGGTAGCTCATTAATAAATTCATCAGCATGAACGCGTTTTGCGGCTTCGATGACTTGCGCATCCGTTGCTTGTGGATTGCCGTAACGTATATTATGCCAAACGTCAGAACTAAATAAGATCGGCTGTTGCGGTACCATTCCCATCGCATCACGTAAGTCGGTTAATGCCAGTTGAGTAATATCCGTATCATTAAACTTTATTTGACCATGTTGCGGGTCATAAAATCGTTGTAACAATTCAAACAGTGTTGTTTTCCCCGCGCCAGAAGGCCCTACTAACGCGACTGTTTTTCCTGTTGGGATCACTAAATTAATATCATGTAGCGCGGCAATATCTGGTCGAGAAGGATAAGAAAAATTGACCTGTTCAAAAGTAATCGCTGATGATGATTGTGCTTTCATCACACTAGTTCGGTTAGGTTGTTTTATATCACTTTCTACTTTTAATAAGTCGAGTAAGCGCGTTGCTGAACCCGCGGCACGTTGAAGTTCACCATAAACCTCTGCGATGGTGGCCACCGACGTCGCAACTATAATGGCGTAAAAAACAAAGGCGCCTAATTCACCGCCTGTCATTTTACCTGAAAGTACATCCATGCCACCAATCCACAACATACTGCTGATAGCCGCGAAGGTTAAAAAGATCACAATGGCAATTAAAAACGAACGCTGTTTCACTCTACGTTTTGCGACCACAAAGGCTTTTTCAACTTCATTACCAAAAGCGACTTGCTCTCTGGCTTCATGCGTATAACTCTGCACCACTTTAATGTTTTGAATGATCTCGCCAGCATAGGTACCAATATCTGCAATTGCCCCCTGTGACGTTTCAGCTAAGGCTCTCACTTTTCGACCGTAAACGAGCATCGGTATTAAAATAAAAGGCACGGCGACAATAACCACTAAAGACAATTTTAAGTTGGTGACAAATAACATGATCAATCCGCCAATCAACAGAAATAAACTGCGTAACGACATGGAAAATGAAGAACCGATAATGGATTGTAATAACGCAGTGTCAGTGGTTAAGCGTGACATTAGTTCGCCACTTCTATTTTCTTCAAAGTAACTGGGATGTAAAGTGACAATGCGATTGAAAACCGCCTTTCTAATATCGGCACTCACCCGTTCACCTAACCATGACATTAAATAAAAGCGACTGAACGTCCCTACCGCTAATAAACCAACCAGAAAAACCAAGCCTAAAATAGTTGCTTGTAACTGTTGCTCTGAGCCTGCAATAAACCCATTGTCTATAACAGATTTCACTGCTTGCCCTAAAGACAAATTAATAATGGCCGTCACTAATAAAGCAAGCAGTGCCAATGAAAGCATTAACTTATAAGGTTTTATAAAGGAAAATATAGGTAATAAGCTATTGAAGGCTTTAAGCTTTTCTTTTGGATTAGACTTGTTCTGTAAATGGGTCTCTTCGGTTGAAGTATTATTCACAATATACTCAATATGTTAGGAGGTGATATTTGTATCACTCATTAAGAATCAGGCGTTAATAATGATGCTGATAGAAAAGTAATTCAAGAACATAAATGTAAAAACAAAAAATCCCATGACTAGTTGAGTCATAGGATTTTTTGTTTGCTTTTGGTTATTTGCTTTGAGTTATGTCATTTAAGGTTTAATTTATTATGACTGTTTGACTGTCCTATGAGCTAAAGCCAGCGGATACCCTCGCTGCTGTGTGTAACACTCTGAACGCTCCGTTACTTGTTGATCAGTAATAGAGCGTGTCACAGGAAACAAACGTGACCCCACTAAGCCTTTATCAACAAAACCCAATTCTGCCAATTTTTCAGTTAACGCATCGGCACTCGTTAATACAGATGACGCTTTGACTATTTCACAACGTGCATAATTATCATCTTCAAAAGATACACCAGCGGCACGCAGGGAAGCATCCTCACCTGGTATTTGTTGTGCTCCAAATAGCGGCTTACCTTCTACACTCGCGTCTTTAAAAACAGGAATATATCGAGCCAAGTGTGCAATTGCGCGTTGCCCGCGTTCTGCAACCTCTTGGGCTAACCAACCTTTATCTATTTTACGAATAAACTGCGCATCTAACTGAGGCTGAGAGCTATTGTCAGCACTAGCAACAAGTCCATTATCAAATAATGTAATTTGTTCTGTCATGCCATGTAACTGTACTAAATTTTCAGCATAAGGCGTAAATTGTGCCATGCCCTCGGGCGTTCCACGTTGACCATGAAAAACAACTTCAGGCCATAAACCTCCGGTACCCTGCCACTTGGTGACATAGGCAGCTTTAAACTCGACTAAACGTTGACGATGAAAACCAGCTAAATCATCAATTTCACCGGTTTTAAAGCCCGCTGCATTAATTAAATAATCAAACTTCTGTTGGCTATTATGACCACTTTCATCACAACTTAACTGCCATTTTTTATCAACAGTTTGTTCGATTTTTGTGATTTTAGCATTTAGATGCACCTGACAATGGGCATTCTTTTCTAAAGAGAGCGCAGCTGTGGCGCCTAAGCGAAATACATTCCAACCAAATTCTTGAACTAAAACAACAGGAAATTTTAATAAAGACAGATCAACATGCTTAGCAAATGGAATCATCCATTGCTCTGTCGTGCTAGGTACTGGATGCTCATCTAGTAACGCTAACTGTTGTAATTCTTCCAACTCAAACAGTTGATAATAGTCGCTCGCTTTGCCAAGCACTTGATTATCAGCATCTTCATCAATTAGCTCTTGGTATTCACTTTGTAATCGCTTTAGACGAGGTAAAAGTTCCATCGGTTGCCCAGGATCTTGTTCAGGGATCGCAATCACTGTTGGGCGATAATCAACTGAATCAGGATATAAGCGCAGTGCTTCTATAGACTCTTTTAATAACGTTACACATTGTTCTTCTGAAATTTCCCTATATAAATTACCACCAGCATGAAGGTGACAAATAGGAGGTCCATTTACTAAACTCGTCCCTTTTTCAAATAAATCAACTTGTAAGCCTATTTCACTTAAATAAAGTGCAATTGAAGCTCCAGCAATACCGCCACCGATAATGGCAATTTTTTTATCTGACATTTCGTTCTTAGTCATTTTAAAACCGTTTATATTTACGTTTAATTCATGCCATATGTAAAAATAATATGGCTAGATTTTATCAAAAATTAACTGAAGCTTTATTTACTCTGTTAATTCATATTGATTAACATCTGAGAAAGTAGCAATGATGTCCGCAAAGTCATCAAAACTGATATCTGGATTGTGCTCGTTGATATCTTCGCCATAGTTATAACCATAATTTAAACCAATGCTCTGCATGTTCGCTGCATTGGCAGCTAAAATATCATTTTTAGAATCACCAACCATCACACACTGGTCAACGGTAACACCTAACTTTTCGCAGCTGTAATGCAAAGGAAGCGGATCAGGTTTACGTTTTTCTAAAGTATCGCCGCCAATTAAAAGCTCAAATAAACCATTTAATTCTAAACCATCAAGGATTGGTTGAATAAAATCAAAGGGTTTATTAGTTACAATTGCAAGCTGATAGCCCTTAGCTTTTAATATTTTTAATGTTGAACGTACATGTGGATAAGTGACAGTATCTATACATAAGTTCTGAGCATAAAACTCAAGAAAAATCGCCAAAGCTTTTGCCAGCAATTCAGGATCAAGGTCAGGGTCAATGTGTGATTGCCCAGAAAGGCCTCTTTGCACTAGAATACTTGCACCATTACCTACCCAAGAACGAATAATAGTTGGTGAAATAGGTTCGCGACCAATACTTGTTAACATATGATTGATAGCTAATGCGAGATCCGGTGCGCTGTCAATTAACGTACCATCTAAATCAAAAAGAATTGCTTTTTTACCTGTAAATTTCAAGAGTCACTCCTAAGTGCTGCTATTTTTATTTATTATTTTATTTGGTTTTGCAGTGTGTTTGAACGATATTAGTTTGTTATTAATTACGCGATTCAAGCTTATCGTTTAAACATAACCATCAGTTAATTAAACTGTATAAAGGTCAATATGAAGGGCAATAAGCAGGCCAATTAAATTCAGCCACCTCAATTAACCCATCAAGAATTACCCCATCAAGGACTAACCAATCAACAATCAACCCGCCACAATAACGATAAGCTAATAAAGTCAGTCGTTTAACATCCACGGGGTTATACGCACCACAGAAAGGTTAAGTTCATTTATTTCTTTAATTTTTACAAAATCATCTTTGCTAAGTAATAGATCACCATTAGCAGCAAATTTAACATCGCTACTTTCAACATCGCTACTTAGTGAAGTATTCATGGATGCGGGAATTGGATCTAAAAACTGAAGGCGTAAACCAGCAAACGTAGGTAAAAAATGCTTCCCTATCATGCCTGCATTTTTCTTTATCACCCCTTCTAACTGTTCATCAATAGCAGCGAGTTTTTGTTCGTTTAAATTAAATAATTCACTCTCTTTTGCCATCACTGTTATTTGTAAGTCACAACTAGATAATGTTTTATTATCATCAATATCAACTTCTAACATCCCACCGTCTTTGCGATGTTTATCAGAGTAGAAAGGCAATAAACGTCCTGCTGATTCAAACAAAATAGGCTCTCGAACATTCTCAACTACCATCTCTGCATTAGCAATCTTACATAGCGCTTTACTCTCTCTATCGATTAAATAAAAGGCGGTAGTGACATAGGGGTAATCAAGTTTATACATCGTTTTCATGTAGCTAAAAAACACTGAATAATTAAGCTTAATGGTTGAAGCTTGACTCAATGAAGTCAAGCTAGACAATAAAATGGCGAGTACTAAACGTCGCATTATACCTTCCTTCTTTGTATTGGAGTTAAGCTTCAAAGCCGCCGTTTTTAGGTCCAGAATGATGATTATCATCATCATTCTTATTGTTGTCGTTTGAACCTTCAGTTGCTTCTGTTACTGAGATGCTAACACCGCATACTTGACGATAAACAATCCCCATCACGTTGATAGAAAAAGGAATAACGAATAATAAACCAATGCCTGATGTCAAAATGCCAATCATAAAAAGAACACAAAATATAATTAATAGTTGGGTAAATTGAGCAATGTTTTTATGAACCAACTTAAATGAGAGTTTTAAAGCCATCACTGGTGATACTTTTTTCTCGGCAATCAAAGGATAAACCAAGCAGAAAGACATTTTTAAATACAGCAACACAATAACAGATAACACAAAACCAACACTGCCAAAGACTTGCCCTAAGAACATACTAGCGCCATTGGTCATCAAATTGATGATCATCGCGGCTAACGATAATTTAAAGATGATATTAAAATAATTAAACAAGTGAAAAGATTTGGTTTTTAATCCCACAGAATGGTGAACTCCCATCATCAGCATACCGGTCATCAAAGGAGGCACGACAATTAATGCAAAAATAAAGAAAAGTATCATGGTTTTAGGATCATCAAGTGACGTTGCTTGATCAAGAAATACGCTAAGTAAAGCAAATGAAACCAACATGATAAATAGACAAGCGGTTAATAGAGGAAAGAAATGTTTACGCGTAATTTTAAGGGCATCCAGCAACAACTTTTTCAGATCAAATCGATACCCTTCGGTCAGTGATTTTTTAATATCACCACCTAATACAAAATATTTTGAATTCATAACACACTAACTTCCCTAAATTGAATAACAGCTGCTTAACAGCGGATCATTGTAGGGAGTTCTGTTAGCTTTTCAAGTACATTCAAAGCTAAACAAGATTAATTAAAACTCATTGCTTAACAAGTTTTTAAACACGCCTTCTTTACTATGCTTGGTGCTTAATGAGTTTTGATTTTAAAAAGTACTTAACGACAAAATCAAGACACGACACAGAGCTTACGAAGGAAAAAACTGAGCTATTTTATTATCATTTTTTAAGGTTTTTTTGTTTCAGTTCGAGCCTTCGTTGTTACCTTCGTAGCTAACTCGCTTTTGATTTTAAAACAATTAACCACGAAGCCGCTGCGCTGCACAGAGAACACGAAGAAAAGATTAAAAAAGGGATTTAAAAGTACGGATCTACGTAAAAGTTAAATTTTTACTTATTAACAAGTTATAGGTTTCATGGTTTGATTCATCCTTCTTAACTCTTCGTGCCTTCGTGGTTAATTGCTTTTGAATTTAAAGCAATTAGCCACGAAGCGGCTCCGCTGCACAGAGAACACAAAGAAAAGATTAAAAATGAGGGTCAAGCTAAAAAATAAATTTTAATCACTTATTATTGGGTAAGGGATTCATCGTTTGATTCATCCTTCTGCACTCTTCGTGCCTTAGTGGTTAACTCGCTTTTGATTTTAAAGCAATTAACCACGAAGCCGCTGCGCTGCACAGAGAGCACGAAGAAAAGATTAAAAATGAGGATCAAGCTAAAAAGTAAATTTTAATCACTTATTAACGGGTTAAAGGATTATGGTTTGATTCATCCTTCTGCACTCTTCGTGGTTAATCAGCCTTTGATTTTAAAGCAATTAACCTCGAAACCGTTCCGCTGCACAGAGAACACGAAGAAAAGATTAAAAACGAGGATCAAGCTAAAAAGTAAATTTTAATCATTTATTAAAGGGATAAGGGGTAAAGGGTTTATGGTTTGATTCCATCTTCTCCAACCTTCGTGCCTTCGTGGTTAACTCGCTTTTGTTTTTAAAGCAATTAACCACGAAGCCGCTGCGCTGCACAGAGAACACGAAGAAAGGCTTCAAAAAGGGATTTAAAAGTGCGGATCTACGTAAAAGTTAAATTTTTACTTATTAACAAGTTATAGGTTTCATGGTTTGATTTATCCTTCTTAACTCTTCGTGCCTTCGTGGTTAACTCGCTTTTGATTTTAAAGCAATTAACCACGAAGCCGCTGCGCTGCACAGAGAGCACGAAGAAAAGATTAAAAATGAAGATCAAGCTAAAAAGTAAATTTTAATCACTTATTAACGGGTTAAAGGATTATGGTTTGATTCATCTTTCTGCACTCTTCGTGGTTAATCAGCCTTTGATTTTAAAGCAATTAACCTCGAAACCGTTCCGCTGCGAAGAAAGGCTTCAAAAAGGGATTTAAAGGTGCGGATCTACGTAAAAGTTAAATTTTTACTTATTAACAAGTTATAGGTTTCATGGTTTGATTTATCCTTCTTAACTCTTCGTGCCTTCGTGGTTAATCAGCTTTTGATTTTAAAGCAATTAACCACGAAGCCGCTGCGCTGCACAGAGAGCACGAAGAAAAGATCAAAAATGAGGATCAAGCTAAAAAATAAACTTTAATTACTTATTATAGGGTAAGGGAATCATCGTTTGATTCATCCTTCTCCACCCTTCGTGTCTTCGTGGTTAATTGCTTTTGAATTTGCACTTAAAAAACCAGATGGAACAATACAAACATTAACCTTTGATTGCTTATTAACGAGTTAAGAATGTTGACTCGCCCTTATCCACCCTTCAAAGCTTCAGGTTATTTAGCTTTTGGTCACTATAAAACCAGTGATTAATTTTATGCTAATAGGTTTTTAACCAATTCAGGCACTAATTGAGTCGCCTTACCTTCTAGTATGGTATCGAAATGGCTATGCTCATTACGCTCTAGGTTAACCTCAATAGAATCAGCTCCTGCACTTTTAGCTTCTTCAACAAATCCCGCTGCTGGATAAACAGTGCCGGAAGTACCAATCGCTATAAATAAATCAGCTTGCGCAAGATGATGATAAATAATATCTAGGCCTATGGGCATTTCGCCGAACCAAACAATATGAGGCCTTAAAGGTAACGGGTATTGACAACAGGTACAAAAATCATCACTGGTTAAATCCGTTTTCCAAGGAATGACTTGATTGGTTTTAGCACAACGTACTTTTAATAATTCACCATGCATATGAATAACGCTCTTTGAGCCTGCTTGTTCATGCAAATCATCTATATTTTGAGTGACAAGTAGAAACTCTCCTTCAAATTTTTGTTCCAATTCCGCTAACGCATAATGTGCAGCATTAGGTTTATTTTCTCCTAAACAAAAACTATGGCGTCGTTTATTATAAAAATCTAATACCAATTCAGGATCGCGTTGATAACCATCCAAAGTCGCGACATCTTCAAGTTTATATTTTTCCCACAAACCATCCTTTGCACGAAACGTTTCAATACCTGACTCAGCAGAAATGCCTGCTCCTGTTAACACTACTATTTTTTTATATTTACTCACTACTTTAAACCCCAATCAAAAACATAACCCCAACAGCATAAAGCTGAGCTCTATTTATTAATGCCTTATTCACGAAAACCCCAATGCAATCTTAATATTGACAATATGACTTTTGATAAACGAAATTAAAGTATCAAAAAAGTCATTGTTAATTGTAATGTTATATCAGAAAAAGTTTGTGGTTCAGTTCATATTCCAACCGAATTTGAGGCAAAAAAAAAGCCGCTAAGCGACTTTCTTTAAAAGGGAATAAATTATTTTTTAGGCTTATCTGAAAGACTCGTTTCTACTAACTCTTTCAATTTCTGACCCGCTTTAAAAGTAACAACTCGTCGGGCCTCTATAGGTATGTCCTCACCAGTTTTAGGATTACGACCTGGCCGTTCTCCTTTATCCTTTAGCTCAAATCCACCAAAGCCTGATATTTTAACTGGTGAACCAGCTTCAAGAGTTGATTTTATTTCTTCGAAAAAAGATTCTACAAACTCTTTAGCTTCTCGTTTGCTTAATCCGATTTCTTCCGATAAATGTGCCGCTATCTCAGCTTTTGTCAGTGCCATAAATTAATCTCTCAACGATGCATGAAATTCCGTAGAAACCGCTTCAACTATTGAATTAACACTATCAGCAATCTCCTGTTCTTCCAAAGTACGTGTCGCGTCTTGTAATATTAAGCCTATTGCTAAGCTTTTCTTACCGTCTTCAACACCCAATCCTTTGTATACGTCAAACAAGTTTATGCTAACTAGCTGAGATCCGCCAATTTTTTCTATAAATTTGAGGACCTTACCTGCATTTACTTGATCATCGACCACAAAAGCGAGATCTCGGTTGTTTGCAGGGAACTTAGAAATGTCTCCAGCTTGAGGTAATTGACGGGTTAAAATAGCATCAATTTCTATTTCAAATACAATGGCTTGGCCGTTTAAAGCAAAGGTTTTTTTCAAACTTGGGTGCAAAGTACCTATGTATCCGACTTTAATACCATTACGGTAAATAGTTGCAGATTGACCAGGATGTAAAGCACTGTGTTTCTCTGCTTTAAATTCAAAACTTGCATCATCAACAGCTAAATCCAGTACGGCTTCTAAATCTGCTTTAAGATCAAAGAAATCAGCAACACGCGTTTCAATCGCCCAGTGCTCGTCATTAACGTTACCAATGATCACACCTGAAAGCATTGCTTGTTGGCGAATACCATTTTCAGCTTGCTCATCCTTGATAAAACGTAAACCAGTTTCAAATAAACGCACACGATTTTGTTGACGCTTTTGGTTTTTAGACACGCTATCTAACAAACCGGTCCATAAACTAACGCGCATTGCTGACATATCTTTAGAGATAGGATGTGGCAAAATCAATGCATCCGCTTCAGGATGTAATTTAAGTTGCTTATCAGGGTCAACAAAACTGTAAGTGATCGCTTCTTGGTATTCACGGTTCACTAATACATCACGTATTTTAGATAATTTTAAACGTGATTCATTATGAGCAGGCATAGTTAATGCTGCTTGTGGTGCAATATTAGGAATATTATTGTAGCCGTATACACGTGCTACTTCTTCAATTAAATCTTCTTCAATTTCCATATCAAAACGGTAGCTCGGTGCAAGTGCAGACCAACCTTCAGCCGTTTCAGATACTACACAACCTAATTGCGTTAAGATTTGTAGAACACGTTCAGAATCAATTGAAATACCAATTAAACGATCTAACTTACTACGGCGTAACTCGATAGTAGCTTGTTTTGGTAGAGTCGCTTCGTTTACTGCTTCGGTAATTGGACCAACTTGACCACCACAAATATCAACTAATAATTGTGTTGCTCGCTCCATTGCAGTTGCCTGAAGTAATGGATCAACACCACGTTCATAACGATGAGAAGCGTCTGTATGTAAACCGTAGCTACGCGCACGACCCGCAATCGCTAATGGTGCAAAGAAAGCACTTTCTAAGAAGATATCTGTTGAACCTTCCTGAACGCCAGAATCTTGACCGCCAAAAATACCGGCCATTGCTAGTGCTTTAGATTGATCTGCAATCACTAATGTATCTGCATTTAACTTAACTTCTTTACCATCTAATAAAGTTAACTTTTCATCTTGATTAGCAAGGCGAACTTCAATGCCTCCATCTAATTTAGATAGGTCAAAGGCATGCATTGGATGGCCAAACTCAAGTAACACATATTGTGTAATATCAACTACAGCATCAACACTTCGCACACCACAACGGCGTAGTTTTTCAACCATCCATAAAGGAGTTGTGGCATTTTGGTTAATACCTTTGATCACTCGACCAAGGTAACGAGGACATGCTTCAGGTGCTTGCAGGTTAATAGCGACTTGGTCATCGATAGAAACAGCTACATTTTCCCACGTTGGTTGAGTTGCATGTGTACTGTTTAATACTGCAACTTCACGGGCAAGACCTGCAATACCTAAACAATCAGCACGGTTAGCGGTTAAATCAACGTCAATAATCACATCATCAAGTTGTAGATATTCACGAACACACTGACCGATAGGCGCGTCTAATGGCAATTCAATAATGCCCTCAGCGCTTTCTGCCATGCCTAATTCAGACTCGCTACACAACATGCCAAATGAAGGTTGACCGCGTAGTTTTGCTTTTTTAATTTTAAAGTCACCCGGTAAAACGGCACCTACAACAGCAACCGCTACTTTTAATCCTAAGCGACAGTTTTTAGCTCCACAAACAATATCAATTAACTCATCTGAGCCGATATTAATCTTGGTAACTTGTAATTTGTCTGCATCAGGGTGTTGGCCACATTCAACCACTTCACCCACGACTACTTTACTAAATTCACCTGCAACGGGCTCTACGTCATCAACCTCAAGACCGGCCATAGTAATTTGATGCGTTAATTCATCACGTGTAATTTCTGGGTTAACCCACTCGCGTAACCAAGCTTCACTAAATTTCATTATTATTAACCCTTATTTGAATTGCTTGAGGAAACGAAGATCGTTTTCAAAGAATGAACGTAAATCATTTACGTCGTAACGCAGCATTGTTAAACGCTCAATACCCATACCAAAGGCAAAACCAGAATATTTCTCAGGGTCAACACCCATTGATTTTAATACTGTTGGGTGCACCATGCCGCAGCCTAATACTTCTAACCAACCATTTTTACCTTTCACATCTACTTCAGCAGAAGGTTCTGTAAATGGGAAGTAAGATGGACGGAAACGCACTTCTAAATCTTGCTCGAAGAAGTTATGTAGGAAGTCGTGTAAAATACCTTTAAGTTGCGTGAAGCTGACATTTTCAGCAATCATCAACCCTTCAACCTGATGGAACATTGGCGTATGTGTTTGGTCGTAATCATTACGGTAAACACGTCCCGGTGAAATAATACGTACCGGTGGCTCTTGGTTCTCCATGGTACGGATTTGTACACCCGATGTTTGTGTACGCAATACTAAGTCTGGATTAAAGTAAAAAGTATCGTGGTCAGCACGTGCAGGATGATGCGGCGGAATATTTAGGGCATCGAAATTGTGGTAACCGTCTTCAATTTCAGGACCGTCTTTCACTTCAAAACCTAATTCGCTAAAGAACTCAACAATACGTTCAGTTGTGCGCGTAACAGGATGCACATTACCTTGTTTAGCACCACGGCCAGGTAAAGTCACATCAATGGTTTCAGAAGCTAATTTTTCATTTAAAATCGCTTCTTCCATCCCTTTTTTACGTTCAACTAATACTGCTTGAATCGCTTGTTTTGCTTTATTAATTAATTGACCTGCCGCTGGCTTTTCAGCAGGAGGTAATTTGCCTAAGCCTTTCATTTGCTCAGTCATTAGGCCTTTTTTACCCAGATACTGTAAACGAATCTCTTCTAATTCATTAGTATCTGCGGCGCTTTCGATCTGTTGTTGCGCATTAGCAACGATTTCATCTAGATGCTGCATTTAATTTACTCTACTTTAATACAAGTGATAAAAAATATGGATGTAATTTTACGCAGATCAAATAGATATGGCTAGTGCTGAGGAGGATTTGCAGAGGATAAAACACTGGAAATGAGTATTTATTTCACTCAAAACCAGCGCAACATAAAAGCAGGATGAACTAAGCGTTACAACACAGTCCAAGTTTGTGTTAATAATAATTTACCTTGATCAAATATTTGTCCGGTAAATTTATCACCTTGATTCACTTTTCCGACACCTTTTGGTGTTCCCGTCATCAAAATATCGTTTGTTTCAAAAGACATAAATTCATTAACTGCTTGTACAATCTGTAACGGCTTATAAATCATTAATTCGTAATTCGCTTGTTGTATCACCTGATCATTAATCGACAAGACCAGGCTCAGTGAGTCGACTTGATGCTCAAAACTGACAAACTCTGAAAACACGGCTGACGCGTCAAAAGCTTTAGATCTTTCCCAGGGTAAAGATTTGCTTTTAAGCACGCTTTGTACTTCTCGCTTGGTGAGATCTAACCCAATACCAACGCCTATAAACTGATTATTCTCAACAATAAATGAAATTTCAGCCTCATAATGAATTGCGTCAACGGCATGTGTTTTTATATCAGCAGCGATAGCAGAGTTAGGTTTAACAAAAATAACCGGCTCAGTAGGCACTTCATTATTCAATTCCGCAATATGCTCAACATAATTACGGCCAATACAAACCACTTTCGAAGGAGTAATTGGTTTTCCATTTAATAATACTGATTGCATGGGTGATCCTTATATATAAAAACTAATTTCTTCGTTCAACTAAGCGTTGCTAATCTAAATATTGATAAGTTAAGTATTCCTAAGCTAAGTATTCTCAAACCAAGCGTTACCAAACTGAGCATGACCAATTGAATTAGGTTTAACTACAAATAGGTTATCTTTTCGCACCTTTAAATAGCGTGAAGTAGTTTTCAGTAGTGACTTTAGCAAGCTCTTCAAATGTCACCCCTTTTAATTCAGCAACAAATTGTGCAACGTCGTAGGTGTAAGCTGGTTCATTTTCTTCCCCTCGATGTGGAACTGGCGCTAAATAAGGAGAATCCGTTTCTACCAATAAACGTTCCAAGGGTACCGCTTTGATTACTGCCTGCAATTCTTTTGCATTCTTAAAGGTGACAATGCCCGAGACAGAAATATAAAAACCCATTTCCATCGCGGCCTCTGCCATTTCGATTGATTCAGTAAAACAATGTAAAACGCCACCTACTTGCTCAGCGCCTTCTTCGCGAAGAATGTCTAAGGTTTCTTGTCGGGCACCACGAGTATGAATAATTAAAGGTTTATTGAGTTGTTTAGCCACTCTAATTTGTTTACGAAATGCATCGATTTGCCATTCTTTTGTTTCCGGAGAATAGAAAAAATCTAAACCAGTTTCCCCTACTGCAACCACATTCTCTGCACTTGCATATTCTAGCAATAAGGCTTCATCCATCACTGCTTCTTCGTATAACGGATGCACACCACAGGTGCTTGAAACTTGTTTAAAAGGTGCAATCATTGCAGCCATTGCGGGGTAATCCTGTAACGTAACGCAAACACTCAATAAATGAGTAATGCCTTTTGACTGTGCTTTTTCAATAACCTCAGCAATATCGGTATGTTTTTCTCCATATTTTAATCGATCAAGATGACAATGAGAGTCTACTAACATACAGTAATTTCCTTAAATTCATTTTTAATTTTTATTAATAACGCATTAATCAATAATTCTTTTTTAAGCGCCGAATGCCCCGTTAATAGGCTGCGTGTTTTTAATATTTCGTCGCTTAATAAACGTAAACTTTTTAACGACAATTGAGTTTGCCAAATTTGCAATTGCGGTAAAGCAAAGTAATAAATAGCATCAGGGTCAAGCTGATTACCGTTCAATTTTAATTTATGCAGATCGTGTAACAAATGAAATAATAATAATAGATTTTGCTCAACATCCTTCGCTAATAATTGTGCAAAGGAAAATAAATTAATAGGCTCATATAAAAGAGAAAATAACCCTTCAATACATTGCCGACGAGTATCAAGAGATGCATCTTCTTGCAACGCTTTCAAATGGTTGAGCAAGGCTAATGGACTATTTTGAAACCAGCGTAATACGCCAACATCACTAACTTGAAAACCAAATTGATACAACCAATCAATTAAGGTTTGATCATCGGGACTGTGTAAATGTGTTTGTTGCAGACGGCTTAATAAGGTCGGCATCAATTGATGATGTGTTCGTGTTAATAAAATTAAATAACTATCACCTTGCGGCTCTTCAAGAGTTTTCAACAATGCATTAGCAGCCGCTTCGGTTAATTGGTCGGCACCTTTAATTAACACCACTTTATTATTACCAAGTTGTGGACGCTCATTCAATTTATCTGTTAATAAGCGAATTTGATCAATACCGATTGATTTATTTTTTTCAGCTTCCAATAGATTAAAATCAAGATGATTATTAGCACTAAAGAGCTGGCAGGAGTGACATTCAAAGCAGGCGTCATCATGTTGTTTATTACTGCACAATAAATACTGGGCTAATTGTCGCGCTAATTTATATTTACCAATACCACTACTGCCAGTAAATAACAGACCGTGCGCAAAACGCCCTTGACGATAGGCATCCTGTAAATGCGCATAGAAAGGGGTTAACCAAGGCGTATTCACATTTTCAAAAATATTACTTTCCGGCATTATTATAAACTCGCTAACCATGCGTCAAGCTGTCGATTAATATCAATTTCAACCTGCGCAAATGTTTGACTTGCATCGATACATACCGCATTTTTTTCTTCGTTAACCAATTGCTGAAAAACAGCACGAGAACGATTAAAGAAATCAATGGCTAAACGCTCAATACGATCTAATTCACCTCGGCCACGGGCTCTTGCGAGTCCCAATTCAGGTTCAATATCTAAAAATAGGGTGAAGTCCGCTTTAAAATCACCTAACGCAACCTGCTTAATATCATTGATCAGGTTTGTATTGATACCACGTCCACCACCTTGATAGGCAAGTGAAGACCAATTATGGCGATCACCAATCACCACATGACCAGCCGTTAAAGCGGGTTTTATTTTATGCTCAACCAGTTGTACTCGTGCCGCGTACATGATCAGTAATTCCGCTTTATCAGCTAATTGTTCGTCTGCTACATCCATTTTGACTATATCACGCATTTTTTCAGCTAATACAGTTCCACCAGGTTCTCGCGTAAAAGCGAGTTGTTGTTCAGCAAGCCCCTTTGATAATAACCACTTTTTAATGTATTGAATAGCCGTCGTTTTACCTGCTCCTTCTAAGCCTTCAATAACAATAAATTTACCCGCTAATTTTTCTAATACAGACATGCTACTTTCCTCGGATATATTTATTAACGGCATTATTATGCTCTCTCAAATTTTTAGAAAAATAAGAGGTCCCGTCGCCTTTGCTGACAAAATATAAGTAACGCGTTTTCGCAGGATGTAAAGCTGCATACATTGCTTCTTCACTCGGCATTGCAATTGGCGTCGGTGGCAAACCGTTAATGGTATAGGTATTGTAAGCTGTTTTTTCCTGCAAATCTTTCTTACGGATACGCCCGTCGTAGCGTTCTCCCATGCCATAGATAACCGTCGGATCGGTTTGTAAACGCATACCAATGCGTAAACGGTTAACAAACACTGATGCTATTTTATCCCTATCGTTTGCAAGCCCACTCTCTTTTTCAATAATAGAGGCCATGATCAGCGCTTCATAGGGTGTTTTATAGGGCAAATTTTTGTCTCTTTCTGGCCATAATTTATCTAATACCATTTGTTGATGCAAATAGGCTTTTTTAACAATGCTAAAAGCGCTCATATCAGCGGTGTAATGATAGGTTTCTGGGAATAATAACCCCTCTAGCTTTGTTGCTTTACTATCTAATTTAGTTAACAAGGCTTGCTCAGATTCTTGTAATGGTTGAATATGTTGTGCATTTTGCAATATCACTAACCAGTCTTTATAGGTACTGCCTTCAACAAATGTTAATTTAAATTGAAACTCACGTCCGGTAGTTAAAATGGTTAAGATCTCTGATAATGATGCACCTTTAGGTAACTCATAGGTGCCTGATTTTATTTTAGTTAACTCAGGCTTCAATTTAGAAACTACTTTCCACCATCGATCAGAATCTAATAAATCTTGTTCAATTAGCTGCGGCGCAAGATGTGCAAAATAACGCCCTTCGGATAAGGTAAATAACTGTGTTTGTTGTACTCTTGGTACATGTAAATATTTATCTATCTGTTGCTGCGCCCATAAAAAAGCAATGCTCAGACAAATACTGATAAATATTAAAGCTAAGATAATTTTTTTGACCATTAGTAACCACTTCCTTGCTTAAGCTTAATTTGTAAATCAGTTACCTGCTGCAACTGTTGTTGAGAATATGTTATATCTTGATATTGCTTCACTGGCACAATCCCCATTAACGCATTAGTTAATAGCATACAAGACGCTTGTTTAACTTGTTCGACGGTCAATTCAGCTTCAATAACTTCAATATCAGTATGTTGCATAATACGCTGACGCATCACTCCAGCCACACCACAATAATCTAATTTAGGCGTCAACCACTGCCCATTTAGGTGAATAAAAAGATTCGCACTGCAGGCTTCAATAACATGCCCAAATTCATCACACACTAAACCTTCCACTGCATTTAAAGAGATTAGTTCTTGTTTAATCAAGACTTGTTCTAACCTGGCTAATGATTTTAACCCAGCTAATTGTTTATTTCGCCCTAATTGACTTTGGCATTGCACAATGTCAATTCCCTGTGTTTGCCATTCAAAATAATGTACTGGGAATGGTGATAAGCTAATGATGCGCATCGGTTGCTCACAACCTTCGGCACTATACCCCCGGCCACCACTACCGCGAGTTAAGATGACTTTTAACACATAATTTGCTTCTGCTTTAACCGTCGTTGCACAGTTAAAAACTTCGCTTTGAAGTTGTAACCAATCGATAGTAGGAAAAAATAAACGCGAAGCACCTAGCTGTAAACGTTGCAAATGCAGTTGCCAATCAACCACCTTGCCATATTCGACCTTTATGGTGGAAAACAAACCATCCCCATAACCTAAACCACGATCACTTGCATCGATTGAGTTATGTTCTTCACCGTTAATAAACATTAGCTTACTGCCACCTATTTGAAGTTAATTGCTAATACAGAGTTAAACAAGGCTAATTATAAAGCACTTGTGCTCAAAAGAAGTCACTTGAAATAAGCGGCTTTAGCAATGCAAAATTTGTACATAAAAAGCTTGGTAAAATTTAGACATAAAAAAACCCGAGTCAATATCGGGTTTTCATTTTATAGGCAATACGTAAAACTAGATACGTTTAAAGATTAACGTACCATTTGTTCCACCAAATCCAAACGAATTCGATAGTGCATACTCTATATTCGAAGGACGCGCTTTACCATCAGTTACGTAATCTAAATCACAACCTTCGCTTGGATTTTTAAGATTAATAGTAGGTGGAGCCACTTGATCTTTAATTGCAAGCACACTGAAAATAGCTTCGATTGCACCAGCAGCGCCTAATAAATGGCCAGTCATGGATTTAGTAGAGCTCATCATTACTGATTTTGCATCTTCTCCCCATATACCTTTAACAGCTTGTGTTTCAGCAATATCACCTGCAGGTGTTGAAGTACCATGTGCATTAATATATTGAATATCTGCAGCAGTAATGCCCGCATCTTTAATCGCATTTTTCATTGCTAATGCAGCACCCGCACCACTTTCTGGTGGTGACGTCATGTGGTAAGCATCACCACTCATACCAAAGCCAACAAACTCGGCATAAATTTTTGCACCGCGTGCTTTTGCGTGTTCGTATTCTTCAATCACTAATACACCAGCGCCATCACCTAATACAAAACCGTCACGAGACTCATCCCACGGTCGACTTGCAGTTTCTGGCGAGTCATTACGTGTCGATAATGCACGTGCAGCACCAAAACCACCCATCCCCATTTCAGTCGATGCTTTTTCAGCGCCGCCTACAATCATTACATCAGCATCACCGTATTGGATCATGCGCGCACCTAAACCGATACTATGCGTACCCGTTGTGCAGGCCGTTGTAACTGCAATGTTCGGACCTTTCAGACCATTATTAATAGAAACATGACCTGAAATCATATTAATAATTGTCGCAGGAACAAAAAATGGACTAATTTTACGAGGACCACTTTTTGCAAAGTTATCTTTATTTTGTTCAATGATGCCAAGGCCACCAATGCCAGAACCGATAGCAACACCAATGCGTTCAGCGTTATCATCATTAACGATTAAACCTGAATCCTTGATTGCTTGATCGGCAGCTGCTACACCGTATTGGATAAACAGGTCCATCTTACGTGCTTCTTTCTTTGGCATGTATTCTTCAACATTAAAGTCTCGAATTAAACCAGCGAATTTAGTAGAAAACTTCTCTGTATCAAAGTGATCAATATTTGAGATCCCACTTTGACCTGCTTGAATAGCCTGCCACGATTGCTCTACTGTATTACCTACTGGCGATATCATACCTAAACCGGTTACTACAACTCGACGCTTTGACACTAGACTCTCCTAAATGAGGCTTTAAAAACAATAACTAAAAACTTTAAATAAAATGCTTAGGTATTGCTAAAGAAAATAATTGGATTCAAGACTATAAAAAACAAAAGGCGGTCAGAAGACCGCCTTTAGAAATTAACTACACTTTAAAGTGAAGAATTAACCGTTGTTAACAACGTAATCAATAGCAGATTGAACAGTCGTGATTTTCTCTGCTTCGTCATCTGGGATCTCTGTATCGAATTCTTCTTCAAGAGCCATTACAAGCTCAACTGTGTCTAGTGAATCAGCACCAAGATCGTCAACGAAAGAAGCTTCGTTTTTAACTTCGTCAAGTTGAACACCTAATTGTTCAACGATGATGTTTTTTACGCGTTCTTCGATATTGCTCATTTTTTATCTTCCTTTGTAATTACGCTTTTGCGTTAAGTTGCGGTAGTTTATTCTATCGCGTTTAATATTCAAGTATTCTATCACTGGTTAGACCAGTATTTTACGACTTTAATCAATAAATTATAGAATATCTATCTTTTTCAGGTTAATTTGATAACTCAACAAGTCAAAAATTAGACCATGTACATGCCGCCATTAACGTGAATTGTTTCACCATTAATGTAAGCTGCACCTTCAGAGGCTAAAAATACAACAGTTGCTGCAATCTCTTTTGGATCACCTAAACGACCAGCAGGTACGTTTGCTAAAGTATTTGCACGTTGCTCTTCGTTTAATGCTTTAGTCATATCTGTTTCAATGAAACCAGGTGCTACTGTATTAACAGTAATACCACGGCTTGCAACTTCACGAGCTAATGATTTAGTAAAGCCAATTACGCCCGCTTTCGCTGCTGCATAGTTTGCTTGACCAGCATTACCCATCGTACCTACTACTGAACCTATATTAATAATGCGACCAGCACGCTTTTTCATCATAGGACGAAGTGCCGCTTTACTCAATTTAAAGATAGGCGTTAAGTTAGTACCAATAATGTCATCCCACTCTGCATCTTTCATACGCATCAATAGGTTGTCACGAGTGATACCTGCATTATTCACTAACACATCAACAGTACCAAACTCTTTCTTAATGTCAGCAAATAATGCTTCAATAGACTCATTTTCTGTGACGTTTAAGACAAAACCTTTACCCGCATCACCTAAATATTCACTAATTGCAGCTGCGCCACTTTCACTAGTAGCGGTCCCTAATACGGTTGCACCTAGTGCAACAAAGCTTTCGGCAATAGCACGACCGATACCGCGACTTGCGCCAGTGACTAAAACAACTTGATCTTGCATACTCATTATTATTCTCCTTTAACTGCAGCTAATGCAGCGTCTAAACTTGCTGAATCATTGATAGCTTGTGCAGCGACACCTTTTTCAATACGACGAACTAAACCACTTAATACTTTGCCTGGGCCTGCTTCAACTTGTAAATTAATACCTTGAGCAGCCATTTTCACCACGATATCAGTCCAACGTACTGGACAATATAGTTGACGAACTAACGCATCTTTGATTTTGTCAGCTTCTGTTTCAATCGCAACATCAACATTATTAATCACTGAAATTTTCGGTGTATTAAATGTAATAGCACGTAGTGCAACGGCTAATTCATCGGCCGCAGGTTTCATTAATGCACAGTGAGATGGCACAGAGACAGGTAATGGTAATGCGCGTTTTGCACCTGCTTCTTTACACAATATACCGGCACGCTCTACTGCATCTTTATTACCAGCGATAACAACTTGTCCAGGTGAATTAAAGTTAACAGGAGAAACAACTTCACCTTGCGCAGCTTGCTCACATGCAGCTTTTATTTCTGCATCACCTAAACCGATGATCGCATACATTGCGCCAACACCAGCAGGGACAGCCTGTTGCATTAATTGACCACGTAGCTCAACTAATTTAAGCGCATCATTAAAGTCAATAACACCTGCACACACTAATGCAGAATATTCACCTAAGCTATGCCCAGCAATTATTGTTGGCAACGCACCGCCAACTTCAGCCCATACACGCCAAATTGCTACAGATGCAGCCAGTAATGCTGGTTGTGTTTTATCTGTTTGATTTAATAATTCAGCAGGACCTTCTTGGGTTAATGCCCACAGGTCGTAACCTAACGTTGCACTTGCTTCTTTAAACGTATCAGCAACAACAGGATAGGTTGCAGCTAAATCAGCCAACATGCCCACACTTTGTGAACCTTGACCAGGAAAGGCGAATGTAAAGTTTGTCATCTTTATTCCTAAATTTTGTATTAACAATTTTTAAAATGAAACTTGAAAGTCAATGGTTTTAGTAACTAGTGAGGCTAATTACATAACAACCAATGCACTACCCCAAGTAAAACCACCACCAAATGCTTCTAATAACACTAATTGGCCCGGTTTAATTTTGCCACTTCTTACCCCTTCATCCAAAGCAAGTGGTACAGATGCTGCAGAAGTATTGCCTTGTTTATCAAGTGCTAAAATAACTTGATCCATAGACATCTCTAATTTTTTTGCCGTTGCTGCGATAATACGTAGGTTCGCTTGATGCGGTACTAACCAATCTAATTTATCTTTTGCAATATTGTTAGCGGCTAAAGTATCAACAACCACTTGGCTTAGTTTTTTAACTGCTACTTTAAAGACTTCATTACCTGACATCGTTAAATATGAGTTACTTAATAATGCATCTTTGTCACGGCCAACATTTGGTAATTTGAGTAAATCACCAAAACGTCCATCGGCATTGATATGAGTCGATAAAATACCTGGTTCTTCTGTTGCTGTTAGCACGGCTGCGCCAGCACCATCACCAAATAAAATAATAGTACTACGATCTTCTGGATCACAGGTACTCGCCAGTGTATCTGCACCAATCACGAGTACATTTTTAGCTCCACCCGCTTTAATGAAATTATCTGCAACGCTTAAAGCATAAGTAAACCCAGCACAGGCAGCTGCCACATCAAAGGCAGGAATATCATAGATACCTAATAAATTTTGCACTTCACAAGCTGCAGAAGGGAAAGCATTGTGGTTACTTGTAGTTGCCACAATAATTAAATCTAAATCCGACGCACTCATACCAGCTGCTTCCAAAGCTAGATCACTGGCTTTTTTGCCCATGAAAGCGATTGTTTCTTGCTCATTAGCAATGCGACGTTCTTTAATGCCAGTACGTACTGTGATCCATTCATCACTGGTATCAACCATTTTTTCTAAATCCTGGTTGGTGCGCACTGCTGTTGGTAAATAACTACCCGTACCTATAATTTTGCTATTCATGTGATAAACAATCTCGCTCTGCTAGGACAGATTCCAACCTTGCGCTAATACAAGCAGGTATCTGCCATTGAATTTCTTTAATGGCTTGTTCTATTGCATAGAAAAATGCACTTTCATTTGCACTTCCATGACTTTTCACAACAATGCCACGTAATCCGATTAAACTTGCCCCATTATACAGATCTGGATGCAAATTTTTTAATTGGTTTTTTATTATTGGATTCAATATCTTACCCAATAAACGGCTATACCAAGTTGTATTTATCGCTTGCTGTAATCGTGCAAAAAAAACACGTCCCATGCCTTCATAACTTTTCAGTGCGATATTGCCACTGAACCCATCCGTCACAACGACATCTGCACGTCCGTCGAATAGTTCATTGGCTTCGATATAACCGATATAATTAATAAACTCAGTAGCAGACAACCTCTCTGCACATTGTTTAATCGTATCATTACCTTTATTGCTTTCGCGTCCAACATTTAGTAATGAAACCGATGGAGCACTTAATTGCTCAACTTGTTCACAAAGCACGCTGCCCATCAATGCAAAATTAAACAGAGTATCACACCCACATTGCAAATTTGCACCTAAATCCATTAAGTAACTGTGACCACCACGATTATTTGGTAGTGCAGAGACTAAAGCGGGTCTTGAAATACCCTCTAATGTTTTTAAGGTATGCTTAGCTAGTAACATTAATGCGCCAGTATTACCCGCGCTGACACAAGCATCTGCCTCCCCCTTGTCCACTAATTGTAACGCAACGAGCATTGAAGATTGAGATCGATGACGTAAAACAGAAACAGGATCATCTTCCATTGATATGGTTTCTGGTGCGTGTACAAACTTTATTCTATTGTGATTAAGTAGCTGATATTTTTTTAATAGAGGAGTTATTTGTTGAGCATCACCAACGATAGTAATGAACAAATTTGGGTGTAACTGTAGGGATTTGGAACTTGCAGATAAAGAAATATGGGGGCCAAAATCACCCCCCATGGCATCAAGCGCAATGGTAAAGTTACGCAAAGTAATAACTTACTTTTCGATTACTTTTTTGCCTTTGTAGAAGCCGTCAGCAGTAACGTGATGACGACGGTGAGTTTCACCAGAAGTGCTATCAACAGTTAAAGTAGGTGCACTTAGTGCATCATGTGAACGACGCATACCGCGTTTTGAAGGAGTCTTACGACTTTTTTGTACTGCCATTTTAAAAATTCCTGCTAGTTACTTGAGCTTTAGCTTCGCTAGAGCATCAAATGGGTTAGGACGTTCTTGCTCTTCCTCAATTTCGCCAAAGCTACTTTCGTAGTTGCCATATTTACATTCTGCTATTGCATGTTTTGCAATTTGCGGAAGTGTTAATAACAGCTCATCTTCAACTATTTGATGAAGGTTTACCTCCCCATTTTCATCGTAATAAATGGGTTCATAAACGTCTGGTAAATTATTTTCCTGTTCTTTATTAAGAACGGGACAATACGTAAATTCAGCTTCACACTGATAAGTCATAGGCTCATTGCACCGTTGACAAGTGAGTTCTACTGCGACACTTGCTTTACCTTTGAATATTCTCAGCTTTTGCTGGTCCACATCAAACGAAAAAGCAGTATCGATATCAGAGTGAATACTGTTTGTTGACTCTCCTAATCTGCTTAATAAAGACTTATCGAGGCTAGCAACTAGCTCCAGTCTATTATTAGCAGCGCGAACAGAATCAACGCTAATCGGTAGTTTAACCTTTTGCATGGTCGCGAATAATATAGATAGAGTTCAATATAGTCAAAGAAAAAGCGTTATTTTTCTTAAGTTTTTATTCAGCTATCGCTTTATTCTTTCACAGTCCTTAAAATAAACTCATTTTTCCACTTAAGTAAGGTTTATTATGCCACAGAAGCTAGTGTTAGCATCGACTTCACCGTTTAGAAAAGCGCTATTAACAAAGCTACATCTAGACTTTTCAACAGCTAACCCACACGTAAACGAAGAGGAATTACCTGGAGAAACGGCAATCCAATTAGTAGAAAGATTGGCGATAGCAAAGGCTCAAGCAGTTGCTAGCGAATTTCCAGACGCCTTAATCATAGGTTCAGATCAAGTATGTTTAAACGACGGTAAAATCTTAGGTAAACCCGGCAACTTTGAAAATGCATTTAAACAATTAAAAGCAGCCAGTGGCCAACACGTTACTTTTTATACTGGATTAGCGGTAGTTAATAGCAAAACGGGACAAGTACACTCTTTAGTTGAACCTTTCGACGTCTATTTTCGTGATTTATCAGATGCAATGATCACTAATTACCTTAACAAAGAGCAACCTTATAATTGTGCAGGAAGTTTCAAAAGTGAAGGGTATGGTATTAGCTTATTTAGTCGATTTGATGGAAAAGATCCAAATAGTTTAATTGGGCTTCCACTTATCTCTTTGATTGAGTTATTAGAAAAAGAAGGATTTTCCGTGCTTTAAGTAAGGTGTTGGCACTTACTACTGCATTAGCTAGTCGCAAAGTACCTTAGCAAAGTTGCGTAGCAGAGTTCGTAGTAACAGCACAGTAAAATGTACCTCAGCAATATTCTAATAACGTCGGGCAGGATCAGGTTAATAGGCCAACTCCTGCCCCTAATAATAGATGATCTACATAATGTATAATTCACTTCCTATCACAGTAGTCGCCGACCAGAAATTTTCTAGTGCACTAAGCCCTTTGATAAAAAAATTAGAAATGTGGATAAACTTTCAAGCTTTAAAGGCAAATTGGTATAAAGATGAAAGGATTATTTTGTCCATTAATTTTATGCTAGTAAAGACAATAGAAGAAAAACAGCTGACAACAGAACATTGGGTGATCGATACTGGCATTGCTTATCAACACCAAGGTAATAACCTAAATACGCAAGCCTTGATTGCCATTGCAGACTTAGTAAAAATAAATGAAGGTATTGAACAAGCAATAAAAAATCGACTAATACAGGTTGCAAATGCCATTGCGAAACAGCATCAACTAACACCATTAGCTTAGTATTGAAACAGTGAGATAGTTACCCAGCTTAGAAATGTTATAAACTTTACGTAGGATTTACATAGCAGTATAAGATAGAGAAATGTTGCAAATGATAATGTCTTTGTCAAAATGCTGTTTAATTGCTCAACCTAAAAAGCTTCCTCATTAAAAGTATTAAATAATGCTACTAAATAAATACGCTACCTACTCATTACTTATCTTGATATGGATCCCTGCATTGATGTTAGATTCTACATTGATACAAGGTACTAACTTTGATAATAAGCTGTTTACATCATTCATAATTATGAGTTTATGGGCTTTTCTTTTTATTAAAGTCAATACATCACTAAAAAAACTAATGATCATCATGGTGCCTCTATCATGGCTTGGCGAGCTGATCTGTTGTCTATGGCTTGATATGTATAATTATAGGAATGATGGTATTCCCTTATACGTCCCCTTTGGCCATGCTGTAATTTATATCACTGGTTTATTAATCAGCAACGTAAAGTTAATCCAGAAAAATGAACACAAAATTAAAATGGTCTTAGTGCCCTTTTTCATTCTATTATTTTTGACCGTATCGATAGTGCTCACCGACACCCTAAGCGCCTGTTTAGCGCTATTGTTTTTTTATCTGCTGCAGCGCAAAAACTACGCTATTTTATATCTAATAATGAGTCTATTGGTCTTATATCTAGAAATTATCGGTACGCAGCTTGGCACCTGGTATTGGCATTCGAACTGGTGGTTATTCACAACCATTAATCCACCTGTAGGGGCTATCGTTATTTATATTGCTGGTGATATGTTATTAAAAAAACTAACCACCTTACACGCTAAGAAAATGTCAAAAACAGTCTGAGAAGCAAATTGATAGTTAATTAAAAGTGAAAATTGGCTTTGTTAACATTTATCTGTCAATCAACGAAATGGACAAATGGGAGGGATATTTAGACGAATGGTCGCTACGAACACTAATTCATTGTTTATAATTCACTTGAATTTACAAATATCAATCAGCAAAATGAAGCAACAAAAATCAGTCAGTAAAAATTAAACGCTATAACAACCAGCTCCACTTTTAAGGAAGCAAAATGACATTATCACAAACACCAGTAAAATCTCTGTCTCTTTATCATTACGATGCTTGTCCATATTGTGCAATGACACGCAAAGCGATACAAAAATTAGGGTTGGATATAGAGCACAGAAATATCCAACAGCAAACTCAACATCGTAATGATTTAATTCAAGGTGGCGGTAAAAAACAAGTACCATGTTTACGCATCGAGCATACTAGCGGTGAAACACAATGGTTATATGAATCCAATGACATCATTAATTTTATATCGCAATAATGACTTTTGTCATCGCTCGTTCAAGTATGCGCAATAAAATAATTGCTTAACAATATATCAGCGTATTTATTCAGCCATCTTCCAAGTTAATCATTTAGTTTGGAAGTTGACTTAACTAAATACATATTTTTATCTGCTTTATGGATCAGGGAATCAGGAGAACAAAAATCAGTGGGTCCGGTCTGAGCATAACCAATGCTCATGGTTAGTTTATCCAAATTTTCATGTACTTCATTAGCTAGACGTAATCCAAAGGTTTGCTCTACTTGTTGTTCAACACAATTCGGGAAAATGATACAGAATTCATCACCACCATATCTAAAAGCTTGATCCTCTACACGCGTCATTTTTTTTATGGCTTTTGCCACTGCAAGTAAAATTTCATTACCTTTTTGATGCCCTTGCGCATCATTAATCTTTTTAAAATCATTAATATCAATGTACACCAAGGTCACTGGTTGTGAATGTCGCTCCGCTATTTGTAATGTACTAGTGAGAATACCATTCAAGTCCCGTACATTGAGTAAACCAGTTAAAGGATCTTTCCTTGCTTGCTCCTTCAAGTCTTTAACAACTTCTTCACGTTTAGCTTCGTATACGTAAACCATTGCCCAAATTGCAGCAAGCGTAAACCCAACATTCCCCATAACAATCCAGTGAGCTTCGGTATTACTCGCCCACACTAATTGCCCTAGCGCTGCTAAGCCACCAGAAATGCTAACAAAGGTGATCACTGTTCCTGCTTTTAGCCCTAACAGTAGATAAGAGAGGATGGGAAAAATAAACAGCCATGAAAATAACCCGGCCTTAAAATTAGTGATCATAATTCCATATATGACCAGGAAGTAAAAAGTACATAAATAGACAAAAGACCATCTCTGTAAATATTGTGTTGTCTTACTAATAACTAATATCCAACTCCAAAAGCTCGCAATAATCGCTTCCATAATGGAAAAAAGATGAAACCCGGCGAGCCAATTAGTCACAGCAAAAAAACTTGCTGCAAAAATGGTTACAACGAGTAAAACCCGCAGTGTAGTGCGACGATATCCATATTCTTCAGTTTCTATCATTAATTTTCCATTCTTGGATTCAACTAAAAAGTGTCAGTCCATTTTGATCACTTATAAGTATGACTTATTATTTTAAGTATAATGGTCATTTTTACTGCTGCAGTCTACTTTTATGCTAATGAGAGGTCATGCACTGCCTACTTGTTCATCTTCATCTATATTAGTGAGATGTATCACATTTTATTAGTGCCAATTAGAAAAAAGAAATGAGCATTAATTATGTGGATCTAGATAATTGATGCTCGTTACCATTGCAGAAATAAAATCTACAAGACATGAAGCGACCAGATTCTGGCTATAAATATAAACAGCCATAAGTGTTTATCCCACAGATAGAAGTTGCTCATGTAATTTGGACACTTGATCGCGTAACTGTGCTGCCTTCTCAAACTCTAATGCTTTAGCAAAAGCGAACATTTCTTTCTCAAGTTTGGCAATCTCTTTTAAGATATCTTGCTCTGTACGCAGTGGTTTCTTAGATTGATATAAAACCCCATTCTCAGCTACGTTAAGCGGTGTAATATTACTTCTAGGTTGCGGTTTTTGCCCTAATTGCATTACATCAGTTACTTCTTTTGACAGACCTTTAGGTTCAATACCATTGGCTTTATTAAAATCATCCTGCAATATTCGTCTATCTTCTGTGACTTTAATGGCTTTACGCATCGACTCAGTAATTCTATCCGCATATAAAATAGCTCGCCCCTCTAAATTACGTGCAGCCCTACCCATAGTTTGAATTAACGAACGCTCCGAACGTAAAAACCCTTCTTTATCCGCATCTAAAATAGCCACTAAAGAAACTTCAGGAATATCCAAACCTTCGCGCAATAAGTTGATACCAATTAAAACGTCGAATATGCCTAAACGTAAATCGCGTATGATCTCAACTCGCTCCACCGTATCAACATCTGAATGTAAATAACGCACTTTAATGCCATGTTCATTCAGGTATTCAGTTAAGTCCTCTGCCATACGTTTTGTTAAGGTGGTGACTAATACACGCTCACTTTTTGCAACGCGAATATTAATTTCAGATAACAGGTCATCTACCTGTGTAGTTACCGGACGGACTTCGATGATTGGATCTAATAATCCCGTGGGGCGTATCACCTGTCTAATAATATCTCCCTGTGATTTATTAATCTCATAATCACTTGGAGTCGCCGACACATAAATAGTTTGTGGTGCTAACTTTTCAAACTCTTCAAACATTAATGGACGGTTATCTAACGCAGAAGGTAAACGAAAACCATAATTGACCAAATTTTCTTTACGTGACCGATCACCTTTATACATAGCACCAATTTGTGGAACCGTAACGTGGCTTTCATCAATTATCAATAACCCATCATTAGGTAGGTAATCAAACAAAGTAGGTGGAGCTTCCCCTACTCCACGGCTGGATAAATAACGAGAATAATTCTCAATACCCGAACAATAACCGAGTTCATTCATCATTTCTAAATCATATAAAGTACGTTGCGAAATCCGTTGCTCTTCAATGAGTTTATTTTCAGCTAAAAACGTTTTCTTTCTATCCTGTAACTCTTCTTTAATACCATCTATCGCCTTTAGGATTTGCTCTTTGGGTGTTACATAGTGTGTTTTAGGGAAGATAGTGGTACGTGAGAGTTTTTCTATTTGCTGACCCGTCAATGGGTCGAAAATGCTAATCGCTTCTACTTCGTCATCAAATAATTCCACACGAATAGCTTCTTTTTCAGAGTCCGCAGGGAAAATATCAACGACTTCACCACGGACACGAAAGGTGCCTCGGCTTAACTCTGTTTCATTGCGTGTATATTGAATATCGACTAAACGTTGTAAAATATCTCTGCTAGAAATCATTTCACCGACACTAATATGCAACATCATTTTAAGATACAATTGTGGGTCACCCAAACCGTAAATAGCAGAAACGGAAGCTACTAAGACAACATCATCACGCTCTAATAAGGCTTTTGTTGCCGATAAACGCATCTGTTCAATATGAGCATTAACAGCGGCATCTTTTTCTATGAAGGAGTCTGAACTTGGGACATAAGCTTCTGGCTGGTAGTAATCGTAATATGAAACAAAATATTCAACAGCGTTGTTTGGAAAGAAAGCTTTCATCTCACCGTACAATTGTGCGGCAAGCGTTTTATTAGGCGCTAAAATAAGAGTTGGTTTATTTAATTGAGCAATGGTGTTTGCCAAGGTAAAGGTTTTGCCTGAGCCAGTCACCCCTAATAAGGTTTGATATGCCAATCCTGACTCAATGCCATCAACTAACTTAGCAATCGCCTGTGGTTGATCTCCTGCTGGAGAGAATGGACAGACTAACTCGAATGCTTTACTCATAAATCCTCGTTATTGATTTTAATTCAAAAGTTAATCTTATCATTATACCGATCACCACTAAAATGAACATTTTTAGCTATCGATAAAAAACATAAATATCAGTAATGCCTGAAAACAGGGATTACGATTAAATTATTCGACAAACATAATATTTACAAGGCTAAAAATAACAATAAATGACCTTATTTGGCATTTTAAGTCATTGCTAATTTTTCAAAAGTTCAATATTCATGCGAAACAAAAGCACTCTTTATAATAAACACAACGCTGATCGCCTGTTTAATAAACAGGCAATGTAAATTCTGTAATCCGTATTTTTGTCAATTAAAATAAATGTCTTTTTTAACAAATAATGCACAGAAAATGATTGACAAGGCATAAATCAAAAGCGAGTTTACAGGTAAGGGACAAAACCTTAAAAAAACCACTTGACGATTATAACCAATTGAAAAATATAGGATTAATTTCATGCTCAAAAATACTTCGATTTAATCAAACCCAAGGTATAGCAAGGCTTTCAGCACGATCTTCATTAACTTCCCACAGACTTATCCACAGAAAAAGTGGATAACCATCGCTAGCCTAGAGTTTATCAGTGTTACAGAAAGATTAAGATAATATGACAGAGATCTCATTAGTAAATAATTTAGGTAGTTCGATCATATTTTATACAAAAAAGTACATTTATAAAAAAATAAGGTGTTGCAGCAAGCCGTGCCTAAAATGATGGTATATAGTAAAAAATGTAACACTTTGTTAACTTAGGACATACCAAAATTTGATTTCAACCTTGTCAATTAATTAATGTCATATTTTTAGAATATTAATATCCCACAAAAAATTAAAAAACAACTGGTATTACTTTAGTAAAAGAATTGAAAATAAGGGTACAAGCATAAAAATTATTAAAGCTAATTATAGAAGAAGAAATTAATAGAGTTATTTAACAGATATGTTTTTATTACCAGAGAAACACACACAGCGTCCTTACAAAATGTGTCAGATAACTTATAAAGCAAACATTCAACAAGGTAATCGCACCTACGATACCACTTAACCATAAATAACTATTATCTGTTGCCATTCGCCTAATACGCCACAAAAAACTAGATTTAAAAACTGAAAATATTAGAACAAACTATGCGTAGCGGCGCTCTATATTTTAAGAAAAAGGCTCAAAAAGCAAATTAAAATCTAATCTCTAAATAAGTAAGTATTCAGTTGATTTTGGCATTATTGATAAGTTTAATGCTGGATTAAATACGAAGGGTTCGCTCTATTCATATTAAGTTTACCAAACTGCTTAGGAAATCTGATATGAGTAATTTGAGCGAGTAAGTCCACCTTCTGATATTTTATCGTTTGAGGCATAGTTTTATGACTAGCTTAGTTAACTTTGCTGCGAACTACATGATTAATAATAGAGTTGTAGGCAACAAAAAACTTCTGCCAAAGATCGATATGTAGAAGCTTTGAATATTGACTTAGGAGAGTTGGATAAAGTGATTCAGAGAATACCTGCTAGTGTTTAATTTAATATAAAAGTCAGCATTCGCAGGTGCTGACATACACTTTCTTTAAAAATATAAATAAATTAAGAGATCAAAAAATAAATTTTTAAAAATTATTACTGCTATAAAACGTAATTTTCACATTTAATAAAAAACCAAAATACTTATTGCAATTTGTATAAAACAGACCTCTCTTACAGCCTTTTGTTAGTAATCACTAACAGATATAAACCATGCCAATTTGTCCACAATTTTAACCACTAATTTAATAAAAGTAATCTATTGAAAACTTTTAAGAAAGCTTTATCTTGTGTTGTTACCTGAATAATACCACTACATGTTGTGGTAGTTCCAAATATTAGAACGACAAAATTTAGGTAAAAAAAAAGCCCACTTGTAAAGCAGGCTTTTCCGTATATTGAGTTGGAATATAGAATTTGCTGAAACAAACTATATATTCTGGAGGCATCAAGTAATGATATTGACACTAACAATAACTTTCAAAAATTATATTACCTGTTAATACAACTCAGCTCAATACCTTTGATAATTCCTCTATCAAAATTAAATATTAAGGTATAAGTATGACGCTAAATATTAGGTATCAAAGAGACAAGGGATTAACTGTTCATCTTGAAATCTCAGCAGTATTTATAATGGTTATATATAAATTTTTAACATTATTACCATTTTAGATAATATAATGCTCAAAAGGAATTAGCCCTTTTGAGCATTCCTAATAGCTTTAATTATGTCTGACTATTGATGAAGAATGATTCAATGTTAAATGTGTTGTTATTTGGTAATTCGACGAACAGGAGCTAGATTGAAAGTCGTTAATAACAGATACTAAAGCGCTCTCAGACCTGTTTAAGTATGCAATAAATCAATGCTATCGAGATAGTAGTGTTCCCCAAAAAATTGTGAAACCCACTACAATTCACTCTTACAATTTTGCTATCATCCAACCCTGTTCAAAATTAAACCAAATAGAATATTTATTAATACGATTCAATAATAGGTTTGATATGATGCATTATTATTTTTCTTCTAAGGATCTTTGAATGCTTAACACTTATAGCAAATTAGTTGCCATGTTTACCCTCTTATTTACATTAGCCAGTTGTGCCTCTTTGCCGACCGATATCAATATTAACCCAGAGCTTGATCTTGAAAAAAATACTTATACTTTTAAGCAATCGGATACTTGGCAAATAGCTAGCCAAGACTTACGAGTTGCACGTCATTTAATTGAGATTATTGATGGGGACAATGTCGCACAACTTATCAATGAGCAACAATCATTACGTTTACTGGTTGAAAAAAGTTTAACTCAAGCTTGGATAAACAATAAATTAAAAGTGAATAAAAGCAGTGAACACCAAGTCAATATTAAATTAATCAAAGCCCTAGCTACGGTGACTGAATCAACATTAAGCTATGATGTAGACTCACAAATGGTAATAAAAATAGAACTTAATTATCAAGGTAAAAATTTCGTTAAATTATTCCGCAGCAACAAACAGTGGGATGCGGCTTTTTCTACCAGTGCGGCAGGTATCACAGAACAACTTAATGTACAGATATCACAATTATTAAATCAAATTATTCAAGACCCAGAACTAAATAGTAAATTACAACAGTTTTAGTCACCCCAATAGCAACATTGTAAATACAGTAAGTTAATTTTTATTTATAGTAAGCAAAATATAATAAAGGAAATGATATGAAGTACATCACCGCACTGATTTTATTAGTGAGCAGCCACTTCGCCTTAGCGGCCGAAAATCCAGTCGTTATTATTGATACTAATAAAGGTCAAATTAGCGTCGAATTATATCCCGAGCAGGCTCCTCTTAGTGTTGCTAACTTTTTAAGTTATGTACAACAAGACGGCTTTAAAGGCACTACTTTTCACCGCGTTATCAAAGATTTTATGATCCAAGGCGGCGGATTTTTAAAAGATGGTAATCCTTTACAGACTCTGCCAGCGATTAGAAATGAATCAGGCAATGGTTTAAGTAATGAACGAGGAACCATTGCAATGGCAAGAACAGGCGCGCCTCATTCGGCAACACGTCAATTCTTCATTAATCACAAAGATAATACTTTTTTGGATATGCGAGGTAGTCAATGGGGTTATGCGGTATTTGGTAAAGTTAGCAAAGGATTAGATGTTGTTGATGCCATCGCATCAGTGCAAACCGCTGCGGCAGATAAGCCTGTACAAGCGGTTATTATCAATAGCATCACATTAGTTAAACCAGCCACTAAAGAGTAAAGCAGCTCAGTGAAAGCATTTAGTTTAATTTGAACTGAATTTGGTTTGGGTGAGTAAGTCAGGCTAGATTGAAAGCAATATTAATGATTAATGTCAGGATAAATGTCGGGATTAGGACCTGACTTAAAATGATGTTTAGCTACAAGTAATAAAATGCGACTAATATTAATAAGTCGCTAATAAGTCGCTAATAAGTCGCATTTTATTTACTTGATTGGCTATTTATTTTTTGGCAATGTCACATTAACTTCTAATACCGACATATCATCATCCGCTTTATCATTAAATTCACATTTAACATCATGCGATGAAATATCCATATACTTGCGGATAACTGCAACTAATTCTTTTTGCAACTCAGGCATATATGAAGGTACATCAAAACTTGAATGCTCATGGGCTACAATTATCTGTAAGCGATCTTTTGCTAATTTCGCTGTACCCTTTTTAGGCTTATCTTTTCTAAAATATTGTAATAATCCCATCTTAACCCCCAAATATACGGCTTAAAAAGCCTTTTTTCTCAACTGTTACAAAACGTAAATCACGCTGTATACCTAAAAGACGATCAACAGCATCTTGATAAGCTTTGCCTGCATCACTTTCTTGGTTTAAGATCACTGGTTCACCTAAGTTAGATGCACTTAACACATCCTTAGACTCAGGGATCACACCTAATAAATCAATACCTAATAGGTCATCAATATCTTCGATACTGAGCATCTCTTCGCGTTCAACACGCTCTGGAGAATAACGCGTAATTAACAAATGAACTTTAACAGGCTCCATTTGTTTTTCTGAACGGTATGACTTACTGGACAACATCCCCGTAATTCGGTCAGAATCGCGCACCGATGATACTTCAGGATTAGTGGTAACGATTGCTTCATCTGCAAAGTATAAAGCCATCATTGCGCCCTGCTCGATACCAGCCGGAGAATCACAAATAATATATTCAAAACCATCTGCTTTTAAGTCTTCAATAACCTGTGCAACCCCTTCTTGAGATAACGCATCTTTATTACGTGTTTGCGATGCAGGTAAAATGAATAAGGTATCAACACGTTTATCTTTTACTAAAGCTTGCTGTAGATTAGCTTCGCCATTAATCACATTGATAAGATCGTAAACTACTCGTCGCTCACATCCCATGATCAAGTCTAAATTTCTTAGGCCAATATCAAAATCGATAACCACCGTTTTAGCACCTGTTTTGGCTAAACCGGTGCCGATAGCAGCACTACTCGTTGTTTTGCCAACGCCACCTTTACCTGAAGTGACAACAATTACCTTTGCCATATAACTTTCCTTCCTAATTTTAAATTTTATTTAAACTTGAAAAAACCATGTTTTGATCTTCTAAAGAGATTGAGCAAGAGGTTGACCACATATCTTCAGGCAAGGTATCACTTAATTTGTAAACACCTGCAATTGACACTAACTCAGGTTGCAAAACCGTACAGAATACAACCGCATCGGTATCTCCCATCGCTCCAGCTAATGCTTTACCTCTTAAGGTGCCATATATATGAATATTGCCATCGGCAATGACTTCTGCACCGGCTCCCACATCACCACGAATAACTAAATCACATTCTTTTGCATAAATTTGCTGACCTGACCGAACGCGGCCAACATGTATTTTTGTTTTTACTTCGCTGACGGTATAGTCTTGCTCGGTAGGTAAAACATCAGCAACTTCTTTATTATCTTCCATGGGCTCTGGCACAGGAGAAGTATTTACAACCTGCCTCTTAGAACCATGTAAAACCGCAATTGAATGTTCACTCGCTTGTTGTTTTTGCTGTTCTGACACTTTGCCAGTTATACCTGTCAAGATAAAACCATGCTCTTCCACGATATTTCGTAATTGTAAAAAATCGATAGCTAACGATGTTTCAACAATATTGACCACCATCGGGGTCAGAGCAAAAAATTCAGGCGCCATTAACCGTTTTCTATTTAATTCATCGGCTAGGTCTGAAAGTGTTTCATTATCAAGATTGACTACTAACAAGGTAAAATTTAACGATTTTAACGTCATAATTGTCCTTTCTTATTAAATCTTTATTATTTGACATAAAATTCAGCGGATTTCTATAAAAAATAAACGCTTATGCATGTTATAGTTTGCATCAACATTAGGCAAGTAAAGGGCTAGATAAGTATTATGTTATGTGCTGTATATAAAAGTATCCGTAAACCACAAACCTACATTTTTGTAGCAAAACGAGATGACTTTTCACAAGTCCCGACTGCTTTGTTAGAACAATTTGGTCCACCAAAATTAGTGACCGTGTTAAATATCACTGAAACCACCAAAATGGCGATGGCTGAAGCACCTAAGGTGATCAAAGAAGTGGCCAGATCAGGTTTTTATTTACAACTTCCACCACCTCCAGTTGATCATTTAAAGGATCATAAAAAACGTCAACAACAAAAACGGGGAATAGCGGAATGAATGTAATAAAGCAATTTTCAAATAAAATGGGGTACTTACTCAAAACGATATCTGTTTTCACCCTGTGTAGTTTCTCAGCAAGTAGTTTTGCCGTTGCAAAAGATGACATTTCCTTTATTAAATATGTTGAAAATCTTAAAGTGGAAGCCGCCGAGTTAGGGATCGATCAAACGATCATTAACAATGCTTTTGAAAAAGTAGAATTTTTGCAACGTAGTGTTTCATCTGACAAGCAACAACCTGAATTTAAGATGACCTTGGATACTTATATTCCTCGTGCGGTGCCGGATTGGAAAATAAAACAAGCACGACAAGCCTATGCTGATAACTATCATCTTTTACAAAAGATTGGTAAAGAATATGGCGTTCAACCACGGTTCATTGTCGCGTTATGGGGCATTGAAACAAATTTTGGCCGTTTGACTGGGCGTCATTACGTGATCTCTTCATTAACGACAATGGCTTATGAAGGTCGTCGTGAAGCATTATTTAAAAAACAATTATTTGCGGCCTTAACGATTTTAGAGCAAGGACATATTAGCCAAGATAAATTTATTGGTTCATGGGCGGGGGCAATGGGACAAGTTCAATTTATGCCTACCTCTTATTTGAATTATGCCGTTGATTACGATGGTGATGGTAAAAAGGACATATGGAATACACCAGGCGATGTTTTTGCTTCTGCAGCAAATTATTTAAAAACAGAAGGTTGGAATAACCAGCAAACATGGGGACGACAAGTTAAGTTACCTGCTGATTTTGATACTGAATTAGCAGGCATTAAACAAACAAAATCATTAGCAGAGTGGCAAGCTTTAGGCGTCCGCCGTTACGAGGGAACTGACTTGCCAAATGTTGATTTACAGGCATCAATTGTTATTCCTGACGATCAAAATGGACGTGTTTACTTAGCTTATAATAACTACAAAGTGCTAATGCATTGGAACCGTTCTTATTACTTTGCGACAGCGGTAAGTTATTTATCAGAACGTATTCTTTCACCACGCATCGTCGTTGAATAGAATTTAAGTAGCGCTCTTATAAGTAGAGGCTATAAATAAGTAATAAGTAATAAAATGGGTAATAAGCATTACCCATCGCAAAAAATAATAGTCGATTAAAAAGGTAAGTAGAAAACAAATGGAAAAATTTTGGGAAACAAAAACACTATCACAAATGTCACAAAACGAATGGGAATCACTTTGTGATGGTTGTGGTAAATGTTGTCTTAATAAAATAATCGATGATGAAACAGAAGAACTGCATTTCACTAATGTTGCTTGTCATTTATTACATACTAAAACTTGCCAATGTAAAAAATATGAAAAGCGTTTAAAACTGGTCCCTGACTGCGTCAAAATTTCATTGGATGATATAGAACAATTTCACTGGTTACCTGCAAGTTGTGCCTATAAATTATTAATAGAAGAAAAACCATTACCAGTATGGCATCCTTTGTTAACAGGTAGTCAATCAGCAATGCATAAAGGTGGTCACTCTATTCGTGGAAAAATTATTTCAGAAACACAAGTTGATCCTGATAATTTAGAAGACTATATCGCCATTTGGCCTGCAGAATAAATACCCAACTAAACACCGGCATTAAAAATAATAAATTATATAACAGAGGTTACTATGACAGACATCATTTTTTATCATAATCCACGTTGCTCAAAAAGCCGAGAAACATTAGCGTTAGTCGATAATGAACAAAACAATATTGAAATAATAAAGTATTTAGAAACGCCCCCTACTGTTGAGACAATCCAGACTTTGATCACGCAATTAGGTTTTGATTCAGCTCGCCAATTAATGCGCACTAAAGAAACGTTATATAAAGAGTTAGATCTTGCAAATGAAGATAATGAATCAGCATTAATTACTGCGATGCAAGCTAATCCAAAATTAATTGAGCGACCAATAGTAGTGGCTAACGGTAAAGCGGCGATAGGTCGTCCACCTGAATCTGTTTTAGCCATTTTATAGTGATATTAACAACAGCAAAAAATATAAGGCTTTAGATGAACACCGTACATTTTCAACGTCTTGCACAATGTGGGTATTTTGGTTTATTGATTTTGGTTCCAACTTGGCATTTTTATTTGTCCCCCCCCACACTAGATATTAATCCCTGGTTAGTGATGCTGATTTGGTTGATTCCATTACTGTTTCCTTTAAAAGGGATCGTTCAAGGTAACCCTTATACTTATGCTTGGAGTGGATTCATTGCTCTGATTTATGTCATGCATGCATGTGTCATTATAATGATCGATGAACAAGAAAGATGGCTAGCAGTAGTTGAACTAGTATTAGCGAGTTTATTTTTGGCAGGGAATATCTATTTTGCTAAATATAAAGGACAAGAGTTAGGGTTAAGTATTCGTAAAAAGAAAGCTAAAAAGTAACCTACTTCTTACTCCTCACCCGTACACTACAACTCTCCTGATACTTCGAGCAGCGGATAAAAAAACAAGCCATTATTATAGATTAATAATGGCTTTATCGACTCACACCTTATTTGTAACTCTTAATTCCAAGGCTTCAACTATTGACTCATTTTAGCGTTTTGAATGATTAATTGCTGCTCTTTAAAATGCATATATTCAGCCTTTGAAACCATACCATCAGCATCAGAGTCCATGTTATTAAAGACGGCTTCATTTTTAGCTGCGACTTGTTCAGCAGAGGCTGCTTTAAGCTTGTTACCTTTAGATTTGTCACCTTTAAACTTTATCAATTTTTCTGAGCTGTCCTCTACTTTATTAGCCGCTTTGTCCGTTTCAGTAGAAAAATTGCCTTTAAATTTTTTTAACTTTTCAGCATTTTTGTGTACTACTTTATCGGCTTTTTTGTCTATTACTATTGCTGAGCTATCTATTATTGAATTATCTATTACTGAGCTATCTATTACTGAACTATTGGTTTCAGTATCAGTGGCAAAAGCACCTGCTGTCATCAACACACCACAGACCAACACAACGAATTTTTTCATGTTTATGTTTCCTTGCAATATAATATGAGTAAATTCATACCAGAGAAATCAATCAGTGAAAAGTGACTTCGAGTTATGAACTGAATTCAGACAGTTATAATCCTTTTTATACTAAGTTTCATTAATTTATATCAAAATTTACTCATCTAAGTGAAAAATTTACAAAAAGACAATAATTTTTTAAGCATTCACTTATAAGCGCAACACTTCTTTAACAAAGGGGATAGTCAGTTTCCGTTTTGCTTCTAGGGAAGCATTGTCTAATTGATCTAAAGTATTCAGCAACATACACATTTCACGAGAAAGTCGGTTTAACAAAAAGCGCCCGACATCGATGGGTAAACGCATGCCTTTTAACTGTGCTCGTAATTGCAAAGCACCCAGTTTTTCCTCATCATTGAGTGATTGCAAATGATGACAAGCCCCCCACTCTAAGCGAGATACTAAATCTACCAATTCAATGCCAATTTGTTTTGGTAAATCACTGGCAGCTATCACTAAATTAGCGCCAGGTGTGCGATTATCTTTATTGTCTAACCAGCGATTATAAAAATCGAATAACGCTTTTTCCCATTCCTTATTACCTGCAATTGCATCCACATTATCAATACACACTAAAGTGATATTTTCCATATTTTCAAAAATATCTAAGGTCATACTGCGATGGTGATGTAATGGAATATAAGCAACACTATCACCACGTTCATCAACTTCAGAACATAATGCATGCAACAAATGGGAGCGCCCACTACCGGATTCTCCCCACATATAGAGTATCGGCTCACCGATACCTACCACATTATTCTTAAGGAGCGTCAACAGCTCAGCATTTTGTCCTGGATAAAAGCTTGCAAAGGTTTCATCGTCAGGAAACTTTAACGCTAATAAAGGGTATTGAAATCTTAATTCATCTTGAGGCATTAAGTACTCTACGGTTGCCAATTATAGTGAAATGGAGAAATAGTCGAACCATTACTCTCTAACTGTGAATGTGCATTTAAGGCATTTTGTAAGCTATTTAAGCCACCTTTTAATGTCACTGATATTTGTACTTGCTGTTCACTAATATTAATAACTTCAAACGTATCCACTGCATTTAATTCTTCAAGCAATGCGTTTAAACGCATTAAATGCGCCAATGAATGAATATTATTAATACTTAAAACCTGTGTTGCTTTCTGGCCTTTATTTTCTAAAATAGCAAATCGTTGTGCGTAATAATCTGCAATTTGATTGAGCATCGCCTGCATAACAGCTGTCTTATCACCCGTATTAGTTTGCTTAATCACAACTTGATTATTCTTATTTTTAGCAAGATGCTGTACTAACTCCCAACTTAATTGCCATTGTTGATTGTTTGCTTTGTTCAAATTAGCAACTACAAAATACTCGGCGTCATAACGTTGAGAAGCATCTGCCACGGTTTGATAAAAACGACCGCTGATATCTGAGGCTGAAACAGCTAATGCATCATCTAAATCGATTAATGGAAATTGGGTATCAACCCCACGTTCTAATTGAGCCTGTTGCAGCCCGCTAGCTACTGCTTCATCTTGCCGGCTCTTTATCATATCTTCAGAAGTTAAACGTTTATTTTCATCTACCAACCAAATTAATGGCTTAGGACGAGTATCACCCCAGATAGGTTGTTGCATTGCAATCAGTGCACTATTAATTTTTCGCTTATCAAACAGGGCATAGTAGAAGCGTTTTTTATTTAATTCTTGATAACCAAATTGGGCTAATAAATCATCTAAGTGCTTAGTCAGTAATTTACTATCATCCAGTTTATTAATGTTTACATTACCTGATACTTTTATTAATACTTGCTTAAGTGCTTGCTCACTTAATTGTGTTTCCGTTGCACCTTGTGCTGGGACGACACCTTGGTATGGGCTTATTTCAGGTAACGCCATACTATGCATTGAAAAAAGCATACTTATTATTACGCAGAAACGTACCAAGACATTCATTTTCATCTACTTATACAACCATTTCATTTATTACTATGCAACGGATCATAAGCAGATCTTCTACTAATGCAAGTATCCGGTAGTAAATATGTAAAAAGGAAGAAATATTAAACAATATTTCCTTAATTTAGGGGCACTTCCACCTAACTTTCATCGAAATAGACAATTCTTTTCAGAAATAATTCGACCCGTGTCATATAGATGTTAAAATGCCGACAATTTTTTACCTTAACTTTCTAAAGCGATTATCGCTTTTAACTTCTATTTTGTGGGGAATACAAGTGAGCAACCAAAAAAACTCTTTAAGCTATAAAGACGCTGGTGTCGATATTGACGCAGGCACAGCATTAGTTGAACGTATTAAAGGTGTAGCAAAACGCACTAAACGTCCTGAAGTAATGGGCGGACTAGGTGGTTTTGGCGCTTTATGTCAACTACCAACGGGTTATAAAGAGCCATTATTAGTTGCAGGTACTGATGGTGTGGGCACTAAATTGCGCTTAGCAATTGATCTTAAAAAACATGACACTGTCGGTATTGACCTTGTTGCAATGTGTGTAAATGACTTAATCGTTCAAGGTGCTGAGCCATTATTTTTCTTAGACTACTACGCAACAGGTAAATTAGATGTTGATGTAGCAGCGGACGTAGTAACAGGTATAGGTGAAGGTTGTTTACAATCTAACTGTTCATTAATCGGTGGTGAAACTGCTGAAATGCCAGGTATGTATGAAGGCGATGACTACGATATCGCTGGTTTCTGTGTGGGTGTAGTTGAAAAATCAGAAGTGATTGACGGCACTAAAGTTGCTGCTGGAGATGCACTTATTGCTGTCGCATCAAGTGGTCCTCACTCAAATGGTTATTCATTAGTACGTAAAATTTTAGAAGTATCAAAAGCCGACACCAGTGCACCATTTGGCGATTCAACGTTAGGTGATACGTTATTAACACCCACTAAAATTTACGTTAAATCAACTTTAGAGTTAATCAAAAACTGCCCTGTTCATGCTATTTCGCATATTACTGGTGGCGGTTTTTGGGAAAATATCCCACGTGTATTACCTGCTGGTAGTAAAGCGGTTGTTGACGGTAAGAGCTGGGAATGGCCTGCTATCTTCAACTGGTTACAAGAAAATGGTAACGTTGAAACGGAAGAGATGTACCGCACGTTCAACTGTGGTGTTGGCCTTATGATTGTTGTTCCTGACGCTGAAAAAGAAAAAGCGGTTGAGATTTTAAATGCGCAGGGTGAAAACGCTTGGGTATTAGGTCATATCGAAGATGCAGCTGAAGGTGAATCTCAAGTAGAGATTAAATAATAGTATGAGCAGCAAAAAAATAGTGGTACTTATCTCTGGTAGCGGTAGTAATTTACAAGCACTCATGGATAAGTTGCATAAACAGCAAATAAATAACCAGCACGTTGAAATTGTTGCAGTGATCAGCAATAAAGCAGATGCCTATGGTTTAGAGCGTGCTCGAGAAGCGAATATTCCGGCTATCTTAGTCGCTAGTAAAGGTGTTGCATCGCGTGATCAATACGACGCACTACTGGCCGCTGAATTAGAACAGTTACAACCTGATCTTATTTTGTTAGCTGGATTTATGCGTATTTTAACGTCTGATTTTGTTAATCAATATCAGGGCAAGATGCTCAATATTCATCCTTCTTTGTTGCCAAAATATCCTGGTGTTAATACACATCAACGTGCTATTGATGCAGGTGATGAGGCTCACGGCGCAACGGTACACTTTGTGACGCCAGAGTTAGACAGTGGCCCTACAGTATTACAGGCAAAAGTACCTGTTTTTGCTGAAGATACTGCGCAGGACTTAGCGGATCGCGTATTGACCCAAGAGCATCAAATATATGCCCTTGCTGCTTCTTGGTTTGTTGGTGATCGTTTAAAAATGCAAGATCAATTTGCTTATTTAGATGGTAAACAACTAGAGCAATTTGGTTACGCTGCTGATTAAGTAAATAGTTAATTAATAACGTTAGTAGTGGCAATCATTAATGCCTCTGCTATCTATCAAAAAACCGAAGCTTGCTTCGGTTTTTTCTTATTAGAAATGCTCACCAACTAACTCTTCACTTAATTAGACATGGATACAAGCCACTGAATGAGTTGAGGTGCCTTTCAGTAAAGGTTTCTCGAGACTGCATGCCACTGTTGCGATCGGACACCGTGTACGAAATACGCATCCAGAAGGTGGTGATATAGGTGACGGTAAATCCCCTTCCAACATTTGAATCACCTTAGTGCGTTCTATTTTAGGATCAGGAATAGGTACCGCAGACATCAACGCTTTAGTATAAGGATGCTGAGGATTTTTAAATAAAGAGGCAGATTCTGCCAACTCGACTTCATTACCAAGATACATCACCAATACTCGGTCAGAGATATGTTTTACCACTGAAAGATCATGTGCAATAAAAACTAGACTCAGTCTTAACTCTTGCTGTAATTCTTTTAATAAATTTACTACTTGCGCTTGAATGGAAACATCTAATGCTGAAACGGGTTCATCACAAATAATCATTTTAGGTTTCAGTATAAGTGCACGCGCTATACCAATTCGTTGACATTGACCTCCAGAAAACTCATGTGGATAACGGTTAACCAAATTCGGCAGAAGCCCTACTTTATCCATCATCTCTTTAACTTGTAATTTCACCTCTTGCTTACTTAGTTTTGGGTAAAAGGTTTGCAATGGTTCAGCAATAATATCACCAATATTCATCCGTGGATTAAGTGATGCTAATGGATCTTGGAAAATCATTTGAATATCTTTACGAGTCTCACGACGCTGAACGGCTTGCATTTTAGTTAAATCTTGACCTAACCACATCACCTCACCTTCAGTCGCCGCAACTAAACCAATAATCGCACGAGCAAACGTTGACTTTCCACAGCCGGACTCACCTACAACGCCGAGGGTTTCACCTTCAAATAAACGCACATTAATACCATCAACGGCTTTTAATTTTTCGGGTTTAGCCCAGGGCCATAAGGATTTAGAGTCGATGTCAAAATATACTTTTAGGTTATTAACATCCAGTAAGAGTTTTTTTTCCATTTTTATTTGCTCGTTCATTTCACCCAACTCTCCCAATCAGAAAAACAAGCACGTTGCCGATCGCCTGCAAATGTTATTAATGGCGGTGCTGTTTGCATGCACTCTTGAGTGACACGGTGGCAACGCTCTTGATACGGGCAACCCACGGGTAATCGTAATAAATTAGGTGGATTACCTGGAATAGTAGGTAAAACGTCATCCTCAGCATCTAAACGCGGAATAGCTTTCAACAATCCTTCTGTATAAGGATGGCTTGGTCGATAAAAAATATCATCAACAGCACCATATTCCATGGTGCGTCCTGCATACATCACCAACACTTTATCGCAACTACCAGCCACCACTCCAAGGTCATGAGTGATCATAATGATTGCAGTATTAAACTCTTTTTTTAGCTCATTGAGTAAATCCATTATTTGCGCCTGTACCGTTACATCCAGTGCGGTCGTCGGCTCATCGGCAATTAATAATTTAGGACGACATAATAATGCCATTGCAATCATAACGCGCTGTCGCATTCCACCTGAAAACTCATGTGGATACATTTTAATACGCGCTCTCGCTTCTGGGATTTTAACCGCTTCTAACATACGCACTGATTCTTCAAAGGCCTCACTTTTACTCATGCCTTTATGCAGAATCAATACTTCCATCAGTTGCTCACTCACCCTCATATAAGGATTAAGAGACGTCATTGGATCTTGGAAAATCATCGCAATTTGCTCTGCTCTGATTTTATTTAATGCAGCTTCTGGTAAGTTAAGAATCTCATTACCCTCAAACTTTGCACTGCCTTTAATTAGACCATTTTTCGCCAGCAGCCCCATAATAGCAAATACTGTTTGCGATTTGCCTGAGCCTGATTCGCCCACAATACCTAAGGTTTCACCGGGTTCCAATGAGAAGTTTAAATCGTTTACTGCGGTGACCGTGCCATCTTGAGTGCTAAACTCAACACGTAAGTCTTTGACATCTAATAAACTCATTTTTATGTCCAATAATAGTTATTTGTAGAGTGAACCGATAACGTTTATTACTATCGGTCCGTACCTATTTGTTATTGCTTTACACTATCTGTCTTTAGGGTCTAAAGCATCACGTAAACCATCACCCACATAATTAAAGCAAAATAAGGTCACGATCATAAAACAAGCAGGGAAAATCAACTGCCAAATCGCCACTTCCATCGTTTGTGACCCCTCTTGCAACAAAGCGCCCCAACTGGTCATCGGTTCTTGTACACCAAGACCTAGAAAAGATAAAAATGATTCAGTTAAGATCATGCTAGGAATTAATAATGTTGAGTACACCGCTACAATCCCTAATACATTAGGTACAATATGACGGGTGATAATTTTCCAATTACTAACCCCACTAACGTGCGCCGCTTCAATGAACTCTTTACTGCGTAAACTCAATGTTTGGCCACGTACAATACGTGCCATATCCAACCAAGCAATCGCGCCGATAGCGACAAATATTAATACAATATTTCGTCCAAAAAAGGTCACTAATACAATCACTAAGAACATAAATGGTACGGCATATAAAATCTCTAATATGCGCATCATAATGCGGTCTGTTCTACCACCTATATAACCCGATGTCGCGCCATAAAGCGTTCCAATCAATACCGCAACTAAGGCGCCTAACACTCCCACCATTAGCGATATTCGACCACCGATTAAGGTGCGAACATAAAGGTCTCTACCTAAACTATCTGTACCGAAAAGATGCAAAGCAGAAGGAGCTTCATGCAATGCATACCAATCGGTATCATCGTAAGTAAACTCCGCAAACATAGGTAAAAAGATAACGGCTAACACCATTATTGTTAATATCACTAAACTGATCATGGCCGCTTTGTTGCGCATAAAGCGAATTTGCGCATCTTTCCATAAACTACGTCCTTCAATTTCTAAGTTTTCTGAGAATTTTTCTATCGCGTCTAGATTTTCTTTTTTTGTTAACATCATTTCTGTCCCAATCAATAGCGAATTTTAGGATCAATCGCCGCGAGTAAAATATCAACAACGGTATTGAATATAATGAATAAAAAGCCAATTAAAATGGTTACGCCCATCACTAGCGAGTAATCACGATTAAATGCGGCATTAACAAATAATTTACCAATACCCGGTAAACCAAAGATGGTTTCTATCACCACAGATCCGGTGATAATCCCAACAAAAGCAGGCCCCATATAAGAAACCACAGGTAACATAGCGGGTTTTAATGCATGCTTAAGTACGATATAGGTGTAACTTAAACCTTTGGCTCTAGCGGTACGAATGAAGTTACTATTTAAAGTTTCAATCATACTGCCGCGTGTTATTCGAGCAAAAGTGGCCACGTAAAGTAACGACATACCGATCACCGGTAAAAACATATATTGAAAAGAGCCATCTAACCAACCGCCCGCGGGAAACCAGCCGAGATAGATAGAAAAAACATAAATGAGGGCAGGTGCAAGTACAAATGAGGGCATCACCACCCCGATCATGGCCGTGGACATGATCGTATAATCTATCCAAGTATTTTGCTTCAACGCAGCTATCGTCCCGACCCCGACGCCCATTATTAATGTAAATACAAAAGCAGCTGCACCGACTTTTGCTGAAACAGGCAGTGCACTAGCCACTAATTCATTGACGGTAAAATCTTTATATTTAAAAGAAGGACCAAAATCACCTTGTAACACATTAGTTAAGTAGGTCGTATACTGCTCAAATACAGATTTATCTAATCCATATTTAGCATTAATGTTTTCCATCACCTCAGGTGGGAGCGGGCGCTCCGTAGAAAAAGGATTACCCGGTGCAAAGCGCATTAAGAAAAAAGAGATAGTGATCAACACCAGCAGTGTAGGGATCGCTTCTAATATTCTTTTAGCGATGAATTTAAACATAAACGCACTCTTTCTGTGTATTAAATGACAATTAATAAATACATCAGACGATATGCTGTAGTGCTATATCGGCTGATGTGTATTATCAATTAATGAATTTACTGTTTGATATAAAGGTCTTTTGAAAAGATCTTATCTTCAGCATTATTAGTAGGGAAACCACCAACATGAGGATTAACCAAACGCGCTTTAACATATTGATAAATAGGCGCAATCGGCATATCTTTGGCTAAAAGAACTTCCGCTTCGGCATATAAAGCATTACGTTCTTGGTCATCTGTAGATAATAGTGCTTTGTTCATGATTTGATCGTACTCAGCACTCTTGTATTTAGGATCGTTTGAGCTGTTATTACTCTGCATTAAAGAAAGAAATGATGATGCTTCATTGTAATCACCGCACCACCCAGCACGCGTCACATCGAAATCACCCTGGCGACGTGTATCAAGGTACGTTTTCCATTCTTGATTTTCTAACTGCACATCGACACCCAATGATTTTTTCCACATTGATTGAATCGCAGCAGCAATTTTTTTATGGTTTTCAGATGTGTTGTATAGCAGTGTGAATTTAAGTGGGTTTTGTTTGTTAAATCCCGCTTCTGATAACAGCTCTTTTGCTTCTTGAACACGTTGCTTTTGAGTAAGTTTTCCATAAGCAGGCATTTGCGGATGAAATCCAGCAACAATTTCAGGCGTTAAGAAATAAGCCGGTTTTTGCCCCTGCCCAAGTAAAAACTTGGTGATCACATTGCGATCAATCGCATAGGAAAGTGCTTTACGAACGCGCACATCGTTAAAAGGTGCCTTAGCATTATTAAAACCATAATAGTAAGAACATAAATTACCAGGAATCGACACTGATTCCGCATGATCTTTTGCTAGACGTTTATAATGTTCATTAGGCAGTTCATTGGTGATATCAATCTCGCCAGAGAGAAAGCGATTCATTTCAGACACTTGATTTTCGATCGGTAAAAATGTCACTTTAGTTAACACCGTATGTGCATTATCCCAATAGTAGTTATTTGGTACTAATTCAATACGTTCATTAACCACCCAATTGGCAATAGTAAACGCCCCATTACCAACAAAGTTTTCCGGCTTAGTCCATTTATCTCCAAACTTTTCAATGCTTGCCTTATGCACGGGTTTAACCGTGGTGTGGCCCATCATTTTAACAAAATAAGGCACCGCTGTAGTTAACGTCACTTGCAAGGTATAAGGGTCAATCGCTTTTACACCTAGTGTTTCTTTATCAGCTGTTCCTTCGATAATTTCTTTGGCATTGACCATATTAGTCATTTCTAAATACCATGCATAAGGTGAAGCCGTAGCAGGATCAACGACACGTTTAAAGCTATATACAAAATCTTCAGCAGTCACAGGGTCACCATTTGACCATTTAGCATCTTTGCGCAAATGAAACGTAAATAATTTGTTATCGGTCGTTTCCCATGATAAAGCGACACCAGGAATAGTATTTCCCTGTGAATCTTGATTAACCAGACCTTCTAACAGATCACGAATAACATGTGATTCAGGCACACCTTCAGTTTTATGTGGGTCTAATGAAGCTACTTCGGTGCCATTGCCACGTACTAGTTCTTGTACTTTAGCCAACTGGGTACCCGCAGGCACATCCGCAGCAAAGGCAGAAAAAGAAGTACTTGCCAACGTTAAGCCAACACTTAATAAAACTGCTTGGGTAATTTTATTTTTGAGCCTTTCCATGTCATTCAACTCCTAAGTATTTATAGATAAAGGACTTATTAGGTATTAAATATTGCTTATTTAAACCACTCATACGTAGCTAATTCCTACTTAACACCTAAAAGTAAGGGAAACAAACTACCATAACGAAGCTTATTTTCCATAAAATAGATTGATTATCATGACATTTTATCGAATAAGTCAATATTTCAGGGTGTTTGTACAAAAACAAGGCAAGAAAAGAAATGATCAGTAATTAAACTCGATTTCTGATTTGTATTAAGTAGTGAATTTGAACAACCAGTGAGCATTATTCAATCAACCAATGATATAAAACCGGCATGATCAGGGCTGAAAGGATCGCACAAATAATTAACGCTATCGATGAAAAAGCCCCAGCTTCCTCATCTTCTTCTAATATTTTAGAAGTGCCTAAGGCATGAGAGGCACAACCAATTGCAACACCAACTGCCTGAGGATGCTTAATTTTACACAGCGATAAAAATGGTAGGCCAATACTGGCACCAATAATGCCGGCAAAAATAACCATCGCAGCAGTCAAAGAAACAATACCGTTAAGATGCGCACTAATTTCCATGGCAATAGGTGTGGTAACCGATTGTCCAGCAAAAGAAGCAGCGGTAACTAAATCAGCACCCAATAGCGGCATAATGTAAAATGCACAGAAAAACGCAACAAAAACAGCCAATAAACAACTGATCAAAATAAACTTAAGGCGAGCTTTGATCAATTTAAGCTGCAAATATAATGGCACTGCAAGCGCAACAATAGCAGGCTCTAATAATGCTGTGATAATAGAGGTCCCCTGCTTATATTCAGCAAAAGGAATATCAAATATTAATAACGTAGCAATCAGAGAAAATATGGTGACAAGCACAGGGTTTAATAACGCAGTCGGCTTTACTTGATACAACTTTTTAAAAGCAAAGAAAAATAATAGTGTCAGTGGAGCTGCAACATAAATAAACATTATTCCCCCTCCTTGACTAACCATTGATAACAATGCCCGACCATAAATAAAGTAAGTAACGTTGTGAAAAACAATGAGAAAACAATAACTAACCAATGTGTTGCAATTAATTCAAAATAGTTGACTAATCCGACACCGATCGGAATAAATAATAAAGCTAAATATTTAAGCACTAGGTTACCAGTAAACTCTATCCAACTTAATTTAACTAAGCCTAAAGATAATGCTAAAAATAACAGCAACATACCAAGAATAGAAGCCGGAAAAGTAATTTGAAAGTAAGTAGTAATAGCTTTTGCTAAACTTAGAAAAAGTAAAATAATAAAGCAACCTAACAGCAAAGCTAATAGGTTAAATAATAACTCAACATTTTTGTTTTTTTTATTAGACACATTCTTTACAGAGCTATCTTTTTGCTCTGCTTGACCTGCGTTTGTTTTATGATGCGTTAAAGGTGTTTTCGAAGGCTTGGTCATGATATCAATTCAACTCATTTCAGTGAGCTGTTATTATAACAACTTACGCCCCTAATGTGACAAGCAATTATAGTGAAATCCTTATTATGAGTTTATCTTTAAAACACTTTACTACCGAAAGTCGTAATCAAACCAGTGCCAATATTGATACTTTATCAAGCTTAGAGATGCTCACCATTATTAATAATGAAGATCAAAAAGTTGCACTTGCAGTGGCCAAGATTTTACCTGCTATTGCACAAGCAGTAGATACAATTCAATCAGCCTTTGCTGCAGGAGGCCGTTTACTTTATTGCGGAGCAGGCACTTCTGGCCGTTTAGGTATTTTAGATGCCAGTGAATGCCCGCCAACCTTTGGTAGCCCCGCTGAACAAGTGATAGGTTTAATCGCAGGTGGCAAACCCGCTATTTTAAAAGCGGTTGAAAATGCAGAAGATAACCTTCACGCTGGGCAACAAGATTTACAAGCCATCGACTTAAAAGAAAACGATGTTGTTGTTGGTATTGCTGCCAGTGGACGAACTCCCTATGTGATCGGTGCTATGCAATATGCTAAACAACAAGGTTGTAAGGTGATCAGTTTATGTTGTAACGAAGGCAGTAAAATGGCTGAAATTGCCGATATCGCTTTAGATGTCATTGTTGGACCAGAGGTAGTCACTGGCTCCTCAAGAATGAAGGCTGGCACAGCACAAAAAATGGTGCTTAATATGCTCACCACAGGTGCCATGATTAAAAGTGGTAAAGTATTTGGCAATTTAATGGTGGACGTACAAGCGACCAATGCCAAACTAATTGAGCGTCAAAAAAAGATAATAATGGAAGCGACAGACTGCAGCAGAGAGACAGCCGAATTGGCGCTAACCGAGTCAGGTCATCACTGCAAAACAGCGATCGTCATGATATTAACTAACACTAATGTAGAGCAAGCAACAGCAAGTCTGCAACAACATAAAGGCTTTATACGTCAATGTATTTAGTAAAATACTCATAATACTTAAAAAAGTAAACGTTGATTATAATAAGCAGCGTCCAAGAACTCGAAAAAAGATTAAAAACGAGGAATTATAAACTTGTAAACTAAAATTAATTTCTTATCTTTTCCATTAGTTTTTTGACTTAACCTTCTTCAACCTTCGTGCCTTAGTGGTTAATTGCTTTTCGCTTTTGGTTTAAGTTTTAAAAACATAAAGCAACCACGAAGCCGCTGCACTGCACAGAGGAAACGAAGAAAAATTAAAAAACGAGGAATTATAAACTTGTTGGCTAAAATTAATTTCTTATCTTTTCCATTAGTTTTTTGATCTAACCTTCTGCGCCCTTCGTGTCTTCGTGGTTAATTGCTTTTAATTTTTATTTTAAATAAAGCAAAAAAATGCCGTTCAGGTAAATGAACGGCATTATAAATAATAACTTATGAAGTTAAGAAGTTAAGAAGTTAACATTTACTCTTCGTATAAATTTTCATAAACGAAGTTTGTTGCTTCTATATAGCCCGGTACACTACCACAGTCAAAACGTTTACCTTTAAATTTATAAGCTAATACACAACCAGATTTAGCTTGTGCTAATAAAGCGTCAGTGATTTGAATTTCACCGCCTTTACCAGGTTTAGTATTTTTCAATATTTCAAAGATATCTGGCGTTAAAATATAACGTCCGATAATCGCAAGGTTACTTGGAGCTGTTCCTGGCGCTGGTTTTTCAACCATGTCATCAACACGATAAATATCATCTCTGATCACCGAACCTTTGATCACACCATATTTATGAATTTGATCTTCAGGTACTTCTTCAACGGCAACAATAGAACAACGGAACTGCTCATATAAAGCAGCCATTTGCTTTAATACACCATCACCACCTTGGTTGATGCATAAGTCATCAGCTAATACGACCGCAAACGGTTGATCACCGATTAGCTCTTGCCCTACTAAAATTGCATGACCTAAGCCTTTCATTTGACGCTGACGAATAAAAGAAAAAGTAGCAGTATCCATAATTTTACGAATATCTTTTAACTTTTCTTCTTTTGGTGTACCACTAATTTCTTTCTCTAATTCATAATTATGATCAAAATGGTCTGAGATAGAGTGCTTACCACGGCCAACCACAATCCCCATGCCGGTCATGCCCGCTTCAATTGCTTCATCGACACCAAATTCGATTAAAGGTTTATTAACCAGTGGCATCATCTCTTTTGGCATTGATTTAGTAGCAGGTAAAAAGCGTGTGCCATAACCAGCTGCTGGAAATAAACATTTTTTAATCATAATCCCTCACTTAATGAATACATTTACTTGACCTAAGTCTACTTTATCATCATTTTATAGATAAAACACGTACCATAATAGCGTTATATATTAATGAATTAGCTTCTTGTACGTGTCACTCGACGACGTTCACCGGCTTTACGATGCTGATTATGTTTCTTCACGGCACGACGAATTCTTGCTTGTGGATTAGATACTTTATTGGTATCAATGCGAACTTTAGTTTCTGTTTCGCGTGGCATACTCACTAACTTACGTAAGTAGTTCACTTCTTTCAGTGAAAGCTCCTGCCAACCACCCTGCGGTAATTGATTGTTTAGCATAATATTACCGTAACGAACACGCATCAAACGGCTAACTTGCAAACCTTGGCTTTCCCATAAACGACGAACTTCGCGCGTACGGCCTTCGGTTAATACAACGTGGAACCAACGGTTAATGCCTTCACCGCCATGTTCTTTAATATCTAAGAATTTTGCTTCACCATCTTCAAGTTGAACACCGGTACGTAAGCGGTTTAAAATTGCTTCCGTTACATCACCAAATACGCGTACTGCATATTCACGTTCAATTTGTTGGCTCGGATGCATCATTTTGTTAGCAAATTCACCATCAGTGGTAAACAGTAATAAACCTGACGTGTTAATATCCAAACGTCCGATCGAAATCCAACGAGCGCCTTTCATCTGTGGTAGACGGTCAAAAACAGTTTTACGGCCTTCTTCATCACTACGCGTACAAACTTCACCTTCGGGTTTGTTATAAACCAGAATTCGACAAACAACACTTTCTGCAGCTTGGTATTTAACAACATGCCCATCAACACGGATAACTTGATCCTGTGTCACACGTTCGCCTAATTCAACAATTTTACCATCAAGACTTACACGTCCTTCAGAGATAACTGCTTCCATTTTACGGCGAGAGCCTAATCCTGCACGGGCTAATACTTTCTGTAATTTTTCACTCATATTCTTTTCCTTTGGGTAATTCACATTATGCCAATAAATAATGTTAGCTATTTGCACTTCTATTGAGCTTCAATCACTAACCATTAATATCTTCATTAAAAGCCAACAGCAACACACTGCCAGCGGGTTTTCTTTACATTTTCATTGTAAAAACATTAATATTCATTATCCATATTAACGCACTCACAACTTGCTTTTTATTGAACAAACAGGCCGAGATACACAGCTTTAAATAAACGGTGTTAAATCTCCAGCACCTTCTCTGACAATAGTAACTTCATCGTCGGACAAATCAATCACAGTAGTGGGTGATTCACCTAAGTAACCGCCATTAATAATCAGATCGACCTGTTGCTCTAAATGATCGCGAATATCTTCGGGATCAAACTCAGTACTGGTTTTACCGGGTAAAATCAGACTGGTGGTCATCAATGGAGTACTTAATTCCTCCAATAACGCTAAGGCAATGGCATTATCTGGAATGCGAATACCAATAGTACGCTTAGCAGGATTCATTAAACGCTTTGGTAAATCCTTGGTGGATTTAAAAATAAACGTGTAAGGACCCGGTGTATTACTTTTCAGCATACGATAAGCCGCATTATCAACACGCGCATAAATAGCAATCTCAGCTAAATCTTTACATACCAGGGTGAAATTATGCTTTTTATCTATTTTTCTAATATGACAAATACGCTCTAGAGCGCGTTTATTATCAATGCCACAACCTAATGCATAACCAGAGTCGGTAGGATAAATAACCACCCCACCTTGCTCTATTATTTCAGCAGCCTGTTTCATCAATCGTTTTTGGGGATTTTCAGGATGTACATAAAAAAACTGACTCATAAGTCTCTACTACTCTTGTATCTCAATATTGATAATATTACGCTAAAAATGGCACAAAAAACGCCTTTTATTCGGTACTCTGACAAACAGTCCAATTATGCCAAACTGGCTGACAAATTTCAGGTAAAAATAAACTTTTTCCTAAATCACGCCAACGTCCAACAAAGTGAAAGTCACTGCCTTGAGAAGCTAATAAATCGTATTCTTTGCTCCACAACCCTAATTGCAAGCGCATTTGTGGTGATTGCTGCCCGATAGCCACTTCCATTGCATCACCACCAGCCGCTTTAAATGTAATCAATAGTTTTCTTAACCATTTATTCGATAAGCTATAAGCATCAGGATGGGCAAGTATTGCTTGTCCTCCTGCTGATTGAATGACCTCAATTGCATTCGCTAAATCCACCCAATCATGGGGTACATAACCGGTATTTCCGCGGCTCAAATATTTATCGAAAACTTTAGGGAAAGTAGGCGCCACGCCTATCTCGACTAAATAACGAGCAAAATGCGCGCGCGTGATAGCACCATCACCGGCCAAGGCTTTTGCCCCTTCATATACATTGTCTATATTCGCTTTCGCTAAACGACGGCCCATTTCCATGGCACGCTGTTCGCGCTTTTCTTTTTGTATTTCAATTAATTTAATTAATTCAGGGTGTTCCGGGTCAATATTGACACCTACGACGTGTATTTCATGATTCAACCAATTAGTTGTCACTTCAATACCATTAATCAATTGCAACTTTAAATTATTATCTTTAATGTATTGGCTTGCTTCAACCAATCCATCTACTGTATCGTGATCAGTAATGGCTAAAAAGTGAACTTGCCTGTTTTCAGCACGTTGCACTAATTCACTAGGCGTGAGCTGTCCATCTGAGGCTTTCGTATGAGAGTGAAGATCAATTAACATGAATATCCTAAAAACACCTTGACATTAAAAGCAGAATGCAAAAAAATAGCTTCTAATTATTACGGGACGCATAATATATGATTTTTTCTACAATTACTCTTAAAGATTCTTGGTGGCACTCATTCTCATAAGCGAGCAATGAGGTTTTTGTATATTAAATTTTCCCAACAAAACCAATTCTAAAGCTCGCATATTGCGGGCTTTTTTCATATTTGGAACCAACAAAAGTAAAACAGGTAAATTCAATGATAATCTTAAACACAGTCCTTAATTGGCGATGGCAAATCAAATAATAACTATTTCAACATTTGCTCACTAATTATTAAGGATTTAAACATGAATACTCAACACCCGATCGGCGTATTAAAAACCATTGAAGCACCCTGCAGCTACATTCAAGATTCATTAGGATTATTTCAACAAATCAGCGCGAATAGCGATAACCATTTATTGTTCGACTCTGCTGAAATAGAAAGTAAAGCGCACTTGAAAAGTCTGATACTTGTTGATGCCTGTTTGAAGATCACCTGCCAAGGTTTAGTCGTGACACTTGATACACTAACTGACAACGGCAAAGATTTACTTACTTTCATCACGCCTAAATTTTCAACACAATTGATCAGCGCACAAAGCCCTAGCCGATTGCAACTCACTTTTCCTCAATCAGATACCAGTGGCGATGAAGATCAACGTTTAAAATCTGCCTCACCAATGGATGCAATTCGCTGTTTAGTTGACCGCATTAAAAAACACTCTTCGCATTCTGAGGCATTATTTTTAGGTGGCGTTTTTGCTTATGATTTTATTGCAACCTTTGAACAGTTATTAGAAGTTGAAGACAGCGAAAACACGACTCCAGACTATGTATTCTATGTAGCCGAAACATTAATGATCCACGATCATCAAAGCAAACAAGGTGAGATTTTAGGCAGTATTTTTGGTGGCTTATATTCAGACGAAAGTAAGTTACGAATAAACAAACGTATTGCTCAATTACAAGGTTTTTGCGATAACTTCATTGCGCCAATCAATCAACAAATAACCATTGATGCAAAAGTTAGTGTTGATGTTTCCGATGCCCAATATTGCGAAATTGTTGAACAATTAAAAACCAACATCGTCAAAGGGGATATTTTTCAGGTAGTGCCCTCTCGTAGCTTCTCACTGCCTTGCCCAGATCCTATTTCAGCGTATCAAAAGTTAAAAGAAACTAATCCAAGCCCGTATATGTTTTATCTAAAAGACAGTGATTTTATTCTGTTCGGCGCTTCACCAGAGAGCGCTATTAAGTTCACTCAGAGTTCTAAAGATGTCGAAATTTATCCTATTGCAGGTACTCGCCGTCGCGGATTCAACCCAGATGGTAGTATCAATAAAGACCTAGATAGCCGCTTAGAATTAGAGCTTCGCTTAGATAAAAAAGAAACCTCTGAGCATTTAATGTTGGTCGACTTAGCGCGTAATGATGTTGCACGTATTAGTGAACCAGGTACTCGCCATGTAGCTGAACTCTTACAGGTAGATCGTTACAGCCATGTGATGCATTTAGTGTCACGCGTTGTAGGAAAGTTACGAAAAGATTTAGATGCTTTACATGCCTACCAAGCTTGCATGAATATGGGCACCCTAGTAGGCGCACCAAAAATTAGCGCTTCCAATCTAGTTCGAAAAGTAGAGAAAAAACGCCGAGGAAGTTATGGCGGTGCAGTTGGTTATATTAATGGTAATGGTGATATGGATAGTTGTATCGTGATCCGTTCAGCATTTGTAAAAGATGGTATTGCACAAGCACAAGCAGGTGCCGGTGTTGTTTATGATTCAGTGCCGCAATTAGAAGCCGATGAAACACGTAGTAAAGCGGCGGCAGTATTAAATGCGATAGCGCTCGCACACGGAACAACACTCGCGGCGGTAACCTCCGCGACAAACAATTCCAAAAATGCCAACAAGCAAGGAGAATAAGGCCATGACTATTCAAAGCAATCAAAACACAACTAAAGCAACCTTATTTTTTCTTGATAACTTTGACTCATTTACTTATAACTTAGTGGATCAGTTCAAAGCAGCAGGTTATCCGGTTAAAATTTATCGCAATAATCAAAGTGCCGAGAACATTAAAGCGCATATTGATGCCTGCGTAGGTGAAGTAGTCTTAGTATTATCACCAGGTCCTGGGACACCAAGTGCAGCGGGATGTATGATAGATTTAATCACATTATGTAAAGGTCAAGTACCTATTTTAGGCATATGTTTAGGCCATCAAGCATTAATAGAGCAATACGGCGGTGTCGTTGGACAAGCGGATGAAATACAACATGGTAAGTCGTCTCTCATTCAGCACTGTGGAGATAAAATGTTTCAAGGTTTGTCTCAGCCTCTATCCGTTGCTCGTTACCATTCACTAGTAGGTACAACCGTGCCTGATACTTTACAAACCGTGGCAGATTATAATGGCATGTGTATGTCTATTTACCACCAACAAGATAAGGTGATCGGTTTTCAATTTCACCCTGAATCTATTTTAACCTGTGAAGGTGCACAGCTTTTAGAAAACAGTCTTAACTTACTGACTGAATCGGAGAAAAATTAAATGAGCCAATATGATGTACACCCGATTTTAGAACAACTTTATCAAGGGCAGTCACTGACTGAGCAACAAAGCCAAACCTTTTTTGAACAAGTTGTATTAGGGCAGATTGACCCTATCGTATTATCGTCAGTGATCACCGCGTTAAAAATTAAAGGTGAAACACCGACTGAAATTACCGGCGCTGCGAAAGCGTTATTAGCGCAGGCTAAAGCATTTCCTCGTCCTGATTATCCATTTACCGATATCGTCGGGACCGGCGGTGATGGTTTAGGCACCATCAATATATCGACTGCCAGTGCTTTTGTTGCTGCCGCCTGCGGAGTGAAAGTATGTAAGCATGGTAGTCGTAGCGTTTCTAGCAAATCAGGTTCATCAGATCTATTAGCTGCGTTTGGTATTAACCTAGAAATGTCACCACAAACAGCACGCCAATGCTTGGATGATTTAAACGTTTGCTTTATTTTTGCACCTAGTTACCACGCAGGTATGCGTTTTGCGGGACCAGTGAGAGCCGCTTTAAAAACACGTTCGATATTTAATGTATTAGGTCCCTTAGTTAACCCAGCTCGCCCTGATTTTGAATTAATGGGCGTTTATGCGCCAGAGCTATTATTGCCGATTGCTAAAGTGCATCAACAATTGGGCATGAAGCGAGTGATGGTTGTGTATGGCAGTGGCTTAGATGAAGTTGCCTTGCATGGCAGCACACAGGTTGCCGAGTTGCATAACGGTGAAATAAAAGAATACACATTAACACCGCAGGATTTTGGTGTTGAATCTTATCCTGTCGAAAGTATTTTTGGTGGCACACCCGAAGAGAATAAAGTCATTATTGAAAAGATCTTACAGGGTAAAGGCACCGAGGCACAACAAGTCGCTGTGGCGATTAATGTCTCAGCCCTGTTAGTCTTAAATGGCAAAGCAGATAACTTTAAACAAGGAACGCAAATAGCATTAGCTAGCATGCAATCAGGTTTACCCCTTTCATTACTCAAACAACTTGCGGAGCAAAGCAATGCTTAACGACCAAAGTTTACAAGATACTATTTTAGGTAAAATTGTTGATGACAAATTAATATCAGTTGCCGCACGTAAAGTGAAACAGCCTTTAATTACCTTTAAAGATGATTTGGTGGAAAGTGACCGTCACTTTTATCAAGCATTAGATCAAGAGCACAGTGTATTTATTCTAGAATGTAAAAAGGCTTCACCATCAAAGGGTTTGATCCGTGAAGATTTTGATTTAGATTTAATTGCTAATGTTTACAAAAACTATGCATCAGCTATTTCTGTGCTCACTGAAGAGAAGTACTTCCAAGGTGATTTAGAATATATCAACAAAGTACGTGAGCAAGTAACACAACCAGTTATCTGTAAAGACTTCATTGTCGACCCATATCAAATTTATCTGGCTCGTTATTACAAAGCCGATGCTATTTTATTAATGCTCTCGGTGTTGGATGATGACGCTTACCAAGCATACCGTGATACCGCACATAGCTTAAATATGGGCGTATTAACCGAAGTGAGTAATGAGCAGGAATTGGTTCGTGCAATAGCCTTAAATGCAAAAGTAATTGGCATTAATAATAGAGACTTACGTGATCTTACTATTGACTTAAACCGTACTAAAGAACTCGCCGTTAAAATACCAAAAGACAGGATCGTTATTTCTGAGTCAGGTATTTATAACCACCAGCAAGTAAAAGAATTAAGCCAATTCGCGAATGGTTTTTTAGTTGGCAGTTCAATCATGTCAAAAAACAATATTGACCGTGCGTGTAGAGAACTGATCCTAGGTGAGAATAAAGTCTGTGGTTTAACACATGCCAGAGATGCAGCTGATGCACATAAAGCTGGTGCAGTTTATGGTGGTTTAATTTTTGTTGAGCAATCACCACGCTTCGTCGCTCTTGAACAAGCTCGTTTAGTGATGCTAGGTGCCCCTTTAAAGTTTGTAGGTGTATTCCAAGATGAAGAGATCGAACTAGTTGCTTACACAGCAAAAAGTTTAGGTTTGAGCGCAGTGCAATTACACGGTGATGAAACACCTAAATATGTTAAAGCATTATTAGCGGCGCTGCCAAAAAGCTGTGAAGTATGGAAAGCACATGGTGTTAGTGATAGCTTGCCGGCATTTGAAAAATATAATGTTAGCAAACACATAGTCGATACACGTGTTGGTGAACAAAGTGGTGGTACAGGACAAGCTTTTGATTGGTCTCTATTAACCAATGATGATAGCGAACAAAACAAGATAAATAAAAGCAAGCTGATATTAGCCGGTGGGCTTAATCCAGACAATGCACAACAAGCTGCTTTAATAGGTTGTGCAGGATTAGATTTTAATTCAGGTGTTGAATCTGAACCTGGTAAAAAAGACGCTGACAAATTAAATCGTAGCTTTGCTGCAATTCGTCGTTACATGCAACGATAAACGCTTTAGAAGGTAAAAAAAATGAAAACGTTAGACGCTTATTTTGGTGATTTTGGTGGTATGTATGTACCACAAATATTGGTTCCTGCATTAAAACAGCTTGAAACTGAATTTTTAAAAGCACAACAAGATGATGGATTTAAAGCAGAATTAGAAGAGTTATTGACTGAATATGCAGGACGCCCGACCCCATTAACTTTATGCCGTAATTTAACCAAAGGTAAAAAAACTAAATTATACTTAAAACGTGAAGATTTATTACACGGTGGTGCACACAAAACGAATCAGGTATTAGGTCAAGCATTATTAGCAAAACGCATGGGTAAAACTGAGATCATCGCCGAAACCGGCGCGGGACAACACGGAGTTGCGACAGCGCTAGCCTGTGCATTATTAGGCCTTAAATGCCGTGTTTACATGGGACAAGTGGACTGTGAGCGACAAAAACCTAACGTATTTAGAATGCGTTTAATGGGGGCAGAAGTGATTCCGGTGACTTCCGGCTCGGCTACTTTAAAAGATGCCTGTAACGAAGCATTACGAGACTGGGCAGGCAGCTATGAAAATTCACATTATTTACTAGGTACAGCTGCTGGACCGCATCCATTCCCAACAATTGTACGTGAGTACCAAAAAATAATTGGCGAAGAAGCGAAACAACAATGTTTACGTAAAGAAGGTATTCTACCGAATAAAGTCATCGCTTGTGTGGGTGGAGGCTCGAATGCCATTGGTATTTTTGCTGACTTTATTGACGATCAGAACGTCGAGTTAATTGGTGTTGAGCCAGGCGGACATGGTATCGAGACCGGTGAACATGGTTGTCCTATTGCCTGTGGTACTAAGGGCATATTCTTTGGCATGAAGTCGTTAATGATGCAGGATGATAATGGACAAATTGAAGAGTCTTACTCTATATCAGCCGGATTAGATTTCCCATCTGTAGGACCACAACATGCACATTTGGCCAAAACAGGTCGAGCACAGTATGTGAATGCAACCGATGATGAAGCACTAATGGCGTTTAAAGCATTAGCAGAACAGGAAGGTATCATCCCCGCATTAGAATCTGCTCACGCACTAGCACATGCATTAAAAATTATTGAACACGATGATAAAGAGCAAATCATTATTGTTAACTTGTCAGGCCGTGGTGATAAAGATATCTTTACCGTTGCCGATATTTTTGAAAAAAGAGGGATGATCTAATGACGCACGATTTAATGACGCAAAGATACGCACAATTATTTGATCGCCTAGCAGATGCAAATCAAGGTGCATTTGTTCCCTTCGTCACTGTCGGTGATCCAAACCGTGAGCAATCATTAAGTATTATTAATACACTAATAGAAGCTGGCGCAGATGCACTAGAATTAGGCATTCCATTTTCAGATCCCGTTGCTGATGGTATCGTCATTCAAGATGCTTCAATTCGAGCGTTAGAGGCAGGCACCACACCACAGGTTTGTTTTGAAATAATTAAAGAGATCCGTACTCAACATCCACAAATACCTATTGGTCTATTACTGTATGTGAACTTAGTTTATTGCAATGGCATAGAGAATTTCTATCAGCGCTGCAAAGAAGCCGGTGTAGATTCGATCTTAATTGCAGACGTGCCATTACATGAAAGTGCCCCATACCGTGCGGCAGCAGAGAAATTTGGTTTACAGCAAATATTTATTGCCCCACCTAATGGTGATAAAGCAACGTTACAACAAGTAGCAGAATATGGCCAAGGTTACACTTACCTATTAAGTCGTGCCGGTGTAACAGGTGCGGATGCAAAAGCAGGCATGCCCGTTGAACATATGCTTGAAACATTAGGCCAGTATAATGCACCACCATCATTGTTAGGGTTTGGTATTTCACAACCTGAACAGGTCGCTAACGCGATTAAATCAGGAGCGGCAGGTGCAATTTCTGGCTCAGCGGTGGTGAAAATAATCCAACGTAACCTTGATGATCCCGCTACAATGAAAACAGAAATGTTTGAATTTATTAGTGCAATGAAGGCAGCAACCTTCAAATAACGGACTATCATTATTTAATTTTTTAAAGAAGAGAGTGTCATGAAACAATTTTTTGAGTTTATTCCTTTAATTATCTTTTTTGCCGTGTATAAAATGGTCGACATTTATGCCGCAACGGGATCATTAATTGTAACAACGGGCTTATTGTTAGCTTACAATTACTTTAAGCACGGCAAAGCTGAAAAAATGCATATCATCACTTTCTTAATGGTGTTGGTGTTTGGAACATTAACGCTAATTTTGCATGATGATGTATTCATTAAATGGAAAGTCACCGTGGTGTATGTGTTATTTACCATTGCATTATTAGCTAGCCAATTTATCTTTAAAAAACCAATTCTTAAACAGATGCTGGGTAAAGAAATTACTTTACCGGAAAAAGTATGGTCAACATTAAACATCGCTTGGGCAGTCTTTTTCTTAGCATTAGGGTTACTTAATATCTATGTTGCATTTAGCCTAGAGCAAGAAGTTTGGGTTAACTTTAAAGTATTTGGATTGTTAGGGGCGACTTTAGTCTTTACATTATTAAGCGGTTTATATATTTATAAATACCTGCCTAATGAAGATAAAAAGAAAAAGGTCGACACTAAAAAAGAAGCCGAATAAAAACGCTTTAATGACTCGATAGTATTAACAATAAAGCCCGTTGTGTGCACTACGCAACGGGCTTTTTATTGTTCTCAGAATCAATAAAATTAATATGACTGAATCGTCAGATAACCGCTTGCTCTGCAAATAACTGTTGTGCTTTTAATTGCCATAATGGCGACAACTCACAGTAAAATAATAAGTTCTCTTGATATTCAGAATACACAAGAAGCCTTGTATCAACTTCTTCACTAGAATTTTTCAAACTCTGTAAAGAGTAAAACAACCCCTTATAACCAACTTCAGTTTCAACATTCACCACCTTTATTAAATTTTGTAAAGACTGTAGATAAGTTAATTGTTGATAACCTTCATCATATTCATCGGAAGTTAGTGAAAAAGACGTAACATCCCCTACTCCAGAAGATTGCTGTAGCTGCCGTTCAGGTAAAATTAAGGAATTTTTTGCGCGTATTACATATTGTTGAAAGATAGTTGCTTCTGCCATAGGTAATGCGCTAAAAAATAAAGCTAAACGCTCACTATTTAAAAAGTAAGCAATTTGAGTTTGCTCATCTGACAAATAGAAACGTGTTAATGGTAAACACTTATCTGCTAATAGATCCTCTATGGGCACATTTTGCTCCGCCATTAATTGTCGAGTTTTTGTAGAAGCAACTTTTAAAAGATAAACAGTGTCGTTAATATTTTTATTAATGATTACATTATCTTGATAACTTAAATCACTGAATAATGTCATCAAATATTGTGATTTTTTTAATAAAATACTCATCGCATACCTTTTATAAAAATTAACTTAAAAAACCCATACCTCGACGCGCCTATTTTTACTGCGACCGATGACCGTTTTTGTTGAAGCGATAGGCAATTGTGAACCAAACCCTTCCACCGCAGTAATATTTAAGCCTCGAGCTTGTAACTCTCGCTCTACTATTTGGGCACGCTTTAACGATAACTGATATTGCTTATTTTGCTCTTCTGAGGGATCGGAAAAACCCATCAAAACCACCCTAAGGCCAGCATGCTGTCGTATGTATTCAACGACCCTCAATAAATCCTCTTTACCTTTGCTATCTAATTGATTACTACCCTGTTGAAAGCGAAAATTCAGGGAAAGGCGCTGCGCTATCTCACCATAATCATTATAAATTTGTGGCGCTTGTTTATTAGGGTAAATACCTTGTAATTGAATATTTTGAGAAACGAGGCCTACCTGCTCTACAATTTTTTGCCCCGCTGCCGAAGTCACAAAATGTGTAAAACGTTTAATAAATTCACTGCTAGAAGCAGGAACATACAGATACAAACGTCTGCTTAAAGGATAATCCTCTGTACTCACCGTAAATTGTGTTGGATAAATAGGCGGGGAAGTTACAGATGCCGCTATCGAGATTGCCTTACTGTTATTAATATAGGGTAATCCTATAAAACCAATACCGGCCTTATCCTTTGCAATTAAGTCAGACAGTTTACTACTAGATTGATAACGACTCGCATTTGTCGATAAGGTATGATCCCCGTCACTAAAGACTAAACTTTTAAAACTATCCCAGGTACCTGAATTTGTATCTCGCGCATAAACATTAATACTTAAGTCCTCGCCGCCTAACTGCTTCCAGTTATTAATTTCACCTGAAAAAATTTTTGCTAACTGTAATAATGTGAGAGAGTTAAGTGGGTTGTTCTTATTTATAATGATAGCAACGCCATCTAGACTGATGATCACTTCGCTACCAGCTAAACCAAGGTTGCCATACTGCGCCTTTAATAAGGCCACTTCGCTGTCTTTAATTTTTCGCGATGAAATGGCCAAATCGGCAACCCCATTTGCTAAGTCTGTAAATGCAGTAGATGACCCGTGAGCTTGCAGTTCAATCTCATAGGCTTGGTTGTTATGAGTATATTGTAATTGACGTTCCACCGCTGAATGCCCCTTTAACCAACGCATTTCAGAGACCCCCATTGTTTTTAAATAGGCAGTTAATAAAGCAGGTGCAAGGTGCTCCCCTATGGTATTTGAGCCATGTAAACGCATAGTCAACATCGCATTATCAACGGGTAATTGAATAGTTTTCGCTAACTTAACAACAGGCGATGCTTCAGCTAATAAGCTATCTGAAATATTTGGGGAATAATGTTGAATTGCATTAGGCTCTGCCGAAACAGTTACTTGCAGTATATTTGTCTGTAATAAAACGATAAAGATAAATATGATACTCGCCAACAGTAAAATAACGAAAGAAGATTTATTAAGTGTATGCTCTCTTATCGTATTAGCGTGTTTAATACGCTGGTTATTGAGTTTAACTGTTGTTTCTTGCTTACTCACATTCCCAGTTGCTGGCTCAATATACACAGCAGTTTGCTGCAATGATTTTACTTGTGCCGTAACTTGCTCATTACCTAGGCTCAGTAATTCATCAAAAACATTTAGCCTATACACAGAATCATGTACTAATTTATCAATCGGTAACTGAATATCAAAGACTCGACTCAAGGTTGCCTTGAGTTTGATCAGTTTATTTTTAAAGTCCACATTCAATTTGAATGACGTTTTATTATTGACTGACATTTGCACTTCCCCTAGCGCTTTGCTTACCAAGCATGGTATAGCCCCAGCATGACAATCATGTGACGCTTTAAGGCACTAAAGCAGCAAACTCTATTTAACAGTGGTTTCAGTTTATAAAGAGGAATACAGCGATATAAAAATAGATAGGTTTAAAAGTAGGTAGGCAAAAATAAAAAACTATAAAAATAGACGACCATAAAAAAGGCTACTAAATAGTAGCCTCAATGATTAAATGCACATTTAAATATTACCTAAAATAATACTTAGAATATTAGTTAGGGTATTAGTTAGAATGCAACATGCTGTTTAATTCTACTGCACTTTTATTAACTAGACATTCAATTTGACCTGTCGTTGAATTACGACGGAATAATAAGTCATCTTTATTTGCTAAATCACGTGCTTTAACAAATCCAGCGTCATTACCTTCGTTATCTAACATTTTAACTTTAGAACCCGCTGTAACGTATAAACCAGATTCAATAGTACAACGGTTACCCAGTGGGAAGCCTAAGCCAGCATTCGCGCCTAATAAGCTATTTTCGCCAATAGCGACAACCATTTTACCACCGCCAGACAGAGTGCCCATAATAGAAGCGCCACCACCGATGTCACTTCCTTCACCAACCATAACACCCGCTGAAATACGACCTTCAACCATGCTAACACCCGCTGTACCAGCATTGAAGTTAATGAAACCTTCGTGCATGACTGTTGTACCTTCACCAACGTGAGCACCTAAACGAACACGTGAAGTATCAGCAATACGTACGCCCGCTGGCACCACGTAATCAACCATTTTAGGGAATTTATCAACACAATCTACAATGATCGTTTTGCCTTTTAAGCGCGCTTTCATTTGACGTTCTTTAAGTTCAGGTAAGTCGATAGCACCTTTGTTTGTCCATGCGATATTGTGTAATAAACCAAAGATACCGTCTAGCACTACGCCGTGCGGTTTAACTAAACGATGCGAGATAAGTTGCAGTTTTAAGTAACCTTCAGCGACACTCTGTGGTGCTTCGTCAGTGGCTAAAATAACTAACACTAATGTTTGTTTTGATTTAGCTGCAGCAACTGCAAAATCTGCATTATCAGCATCGTCTTCACCATTAAAAGCGGCAGCCAGTTGCTCAGCAACAGCTGGTTTAATTTCGATAACTTGATTGCCACCTTCATAACCAGCAATTGCACCAATAGTTGCAACTAGATCTTCGTTTGGATTTAAAATTGGGTTTGGAAAAAATGCTTCAATGATTTTTTGGTCACGGTTTTTAGTCGCAGTACCAAACGCAAGTGAAAATGTAGACATGTATTGAGCTCCGATTTAAGGTCTATTCGGTGAAACACCGTAATTGATTACTAAAATAATAAATAGCCAATAATAGAGAAGCACCACGACAGATGCAAAACTAAAATGTTATATGAGTGAATTAATTATTCTAGCGTCGCTTTATGTGGCTACTTTTTATAGAAACCTTTTGCAGACAGGAAGACAAAGAGAGAAGGAATCCTCGAGAATTGTTCGGTTAATAATTGATGACAGGTTAATTATTGAGTATTCAGATTGATGATTAATAGAACAGATTTATTGCAGCTCCTACAATGTGCTCTCTGGCTTATAAGCCAATTTTTCTCTTTGGTTTTTTCGGCTTTTGTTTAACATAATGAAAAATACGACAACAACAATACTTACCCAATCCTAATAACATCTCAAGGCATAACATCATCAACACAGCTACCACGACTCCCACTAAAATAGCCTGTTGATTAAGTATAATATTAGCTTGATAGCCAAACCAAGCCTCTTTAACAATAGGCTGTTTTATTTGTTGGCTTAATGACCAAAGTCGATACCATATGGGCTGGTCAAGAACATCTATTTGCTTCTGTAATTGTTGCACACGTAAATAATGTGATTCAATTAACAGGGCTTCATCTTGGAATACTCGCACATCACTACTTTTATGTTGTGCAATAAGTGCTTGCAAGTCACCTTGAAAATATTGATCCGCTAATGACTGAAACTTACCCAGTTGCATTTTTGCCTCAGTAAAATGGCCCTGCAAACGTAATTCGTATTGTTGTAAAAAGTTCGGTAACTGTAAACCTAATAATAAGCTAATAGTAAATACTAGCTGTAAACTATAACGTTTTATTACCGATAGCATGTTATTTAAAACCTCGGCTGCTTCGCAGTACTTCATAGGCTTTTTGAATATCTTGCGTTTTCTCTTTAGCTAATTCCATCATTTCTTCCGGCAGCCCCTTTGAAGCTAGTTTATCAGGATGGTTTTGACTCATTAACTTACGATAAGCTCGTTTCACTTCTTTATCCGTAGCGGTACTTTCAACCCCTAAGACTTGATAAGCATCATCTTCAACTTCCGCTTTATTGTATTGCTGACCACCCTGCTTACCTTGATGGAAGTGTTGCTGCCCCTGAATCATTTGAATCAAGCGGTCTAGTTCAAAACGAGAGAAGTTTAAATTTTCAGCAATGGTATACAGCAAGGCTTTTTCGTTATCATCAATCACACCATCTGAATAAGCAACTTGCACTTGAATGGCCAAAAACATTTGCAGTACATTCCGCTCGCCGTGCAATTTACGAACAAATTCTTGCAATGTTTCTACTAGTGCAAAGTCAGCACTTTTACCATTATTGAAGGCATGTTGAGCTTGCGATCTTGCATCACCGTGCAAATTCATTTGGTCCATATAGGCATTAGCGACTTGAATATCGGTTTGAGTGACTTGCCCCTTTGCTTTGGCAACGTGTCCCATCACCGAAAAAGCAGTCTCAAAAAATGCTTTTTGTTTATCCGCACTGTTGGTTCGTCCACCTAACATGCCATCACGCATATTAAAGTTACGCCCTACGGCCACATCAAAACGATGCCCTAACCAAACGCCTAACAGCAGGCCAAAGAAATGACCAAACATAAATCCAAAAAAACCACCTAATAACTTGCCCCATATGCGCATAATTAATCATTACCTTTAAAATTAAGAAAATATTGAATTTTTCTATTATTTTGACTAACTATGTGAAGATTTACCAATTATTTGTAATAAATAGCCAAAATACTCGAGTATTAGCCAATCAAAGATTGGAGACAGCAAAAGATTACTTTATTATAAGGGGTTATATTGTTGTTTCTGCTTAGCGTCTCCTTTTTCTTTCTAAGCCCTTGTAGTGAGTTATTAATGTTAAAACTAATCCCCTTATTATTTGTCTTATCTCCAGTTGCTAGTGCGGTTGCACAGGAAATTGAAAATAAAAACACTTCTGGAACGCAAAGTAATACAGATAGTAGTGTTAGCACCAAGAGCAATGCAACAACTAAGATTGCCAGCTTAGAAGAAAAATCAGCGCCACGTGACGTACAAGTATTCTTTAAGCAGTGTTATAGCCAAGTCCCTCCCGTAACAACACGTAATAGCAATCTTGATAAAAACCAAATTCCAATCAGTATCAATGCCAATTCATTACGAGGTATTAATGGCGAGATAATTTATCAAGGTGATGTCAATGTAGTTCAAGGCGAAAAGAGCCTCGATGCAGACCGATTGATTTATAACCGCAATACTGAACAAGCAAATGCAACTGGCAATGCGCGCTATGTCGATGGACAAATTACCCTGTTAGCGGACCAAATTGATGCTAATTTTAAAACCGATGAAGCATCGTTGTTACAAACCCAGTATCAGTTTCACGGGCAGTCTGGTCGTGGTAATGCAGATCGAGTGTATGATAATGGCCAAGGCTTTTATGAGTTAAATTCGTCTAGTTACACAGCATGTCCACCGGGAGATATTACTTGGAGTATCGACTCATCGACCCTATACATTGATAAAGAAAATGATATGGGGACAGCTTATAATGCAGTATTAAGAATAAAAGATGTACCTGTATTTTACTTCCCTTATATCAGCTACCCTTTATCCGACACACGAAAGACCGGGCTTTTATTTCCAAAATATGAGTTTTCATCAGTTAATGGTTTTTCTTACAGCCAGCCTTTGTACCTGAATTTAACATCCAATCAAGATGCAACGATCACACCGACTTATATGGAAAACCGGGGTCTATTAGTTGCTACTGAATATCGTTATTTGTTTGATATTGGTTCAGGTCAGATTCAAGCTGAATATCTTGGCGACGATAGAATACGTGAAGACGATGATGGCGATTTAATTGGAGAGCGCTATTTATTTCATTTTGAGCATCACGTGAATCTTTCCCAAGATTGGGCGTTTACTGCAGATTACAACAAAGTCAGTGATGATTATTATTTCACCGATATTGATACCGAGTACGGTACCAGTACAGATAACCAATTATTACAAACTGCTAAATTAAGTTATACAAAAAGTAATTGGAATAGTGAACTGGAAGTACGCGATTTCCAAATATTAGGCGATGACGATACACCACACATTGTATTACCTAAATTAGCCATAAGTGCTTACCAGCCGCTCAACTGGAAAAGCCTACAATTTGATTGGTACTCAGAAGTCACGCGCTTTGAACACAGTGACAGTGATGTATATACCGGTACGCGTATTCATGCTGAACCGAAGTTATCTTTACCTCTTTATTACGACTCTATCTTTATCAATACTGAACTAAAGTACATGCTTAGCGTCTATCAACAGGACTTAGATAACGCAACAAAATACAGTTGGTATGATGAATTAGATGAATCTGTTGTGCGCTACCTTCCGTCATTTAAAATACATTCAGGTATCAACTTAGAACGCGACTTTTCAGTCTTTGGTAATAGTTACCGACAAACATTAGTGCCGCAAATGCAGTATTTATATGTGCCATACCAAAATCAATCAGATATTGGTTTATACGATACAACAACATTACAACAGGATTATTACGGCTTATTTCGAGATAATCGTTATTCTGGTTATGACCGTATTGCCGAAGCAAACCAGATCACTGTGGGGGTTTCAAGTAGCTTCTTAAATGAACAAGGTGAAGAAAAATTACGCTTTGCTATTGGGCAAAATTATTATTTATCGAAATCTCGTACCGTATTACCAACCGATGACGATGATGACAGCCAATCTGTCAGCCGTTCTTCAATTATTGCTGAGTTTGATGTTAACTTTGAAAATGATTATTTCCTTCATGCAGGGATAGAGTGGGACAGTGATGAAAACCTTCTTAAACGTGCTAATACTACGCTTGAGAAACGTTGGGCTTACAATACTTTTATGCAGTTAAGCTACCGTTATTATAAAGAAGATGAAGATGCGGAGTGGGATGAAATTGTTAACCAAGTTGGCAGTAAAGTAAACTGGTCAATCAACACGCAATGGTCAGCCTATGCAAGTTATTATTATGATCTTGAATTTGAAAATAGTTATGAAAGTATCATAGGTATCAAGTATCAATCTTGTTGTTGGGCTCTTGGTTTAAGCTACGATAAACATATGCAATCTTATTATGGAACAGAATCTGATTTTAACGATGATATGGAAACAGAGAACAGCATCAACTTAACAATTGAATTAATGGGGTTAGGTGGTGTCGGTTATTCAGATAGTGAAGATGGTTTATTCGACTACGGTCGTCCATTTTATTTAAAGTAATGGGTAAAAAATGAAATTAACAAAACGATTTTTAAGTGTATTGGTCTTAGCAAGTACTTTACCTCAATTGGCAACGGCTGCGGAAGTACAACTAGATAAGATTGAAGCAGTAGTGAACAAAGAACTGATTTTAAGCAGTGATATGAGTAACCTTAAGCGAGACTTAATCACACGCTATCAAGATAGTGGTCAAACATTACCGGATCCAAAAAATATTGATAAGCAAATTCTTGATAAATTAATCAGTGACAAATTACAGTTACAAATTGCAGAACGTATAGGCTTGCGTATCAGTGATGCACAACTTGATCAAACCATTACCGAAATGGCGAAAAAACAAAATAAAACATTAAACGAACTACGTGCCGATATAGAAGCATCGGGTACTAATTATAAGGCATTCGTTGCTAACATTCGTGACGAACTGACTATTAATGAAGTACGTCAAGTGCAGGTTCGTCGCCGTATCAACATTTCCGATCAAGAAATTCAACAAGTGGTCGATCGTATTAAAGAACAAGGTGAGCAAACCACTGAATTTCATTTTGCACACATTCTACTTAAGTTATCACCGGAAGCTTCTGAAGAAAAACGAATCGCAGTAACCAATGAAGCAAACTCGTTAGTAGAAAAAATAGAAAACGGTGCAGATATCAAACAATTAGCGATTGCTAATTCTGAAGGACCAAAGGCCTTAGAAGGTGGTGATTGGGGATGGCGTAAACTAGATTCCATTCCAAGTTTATTTGTAGATAACCTACAAGAGAGCAATAAAAAAGGCGATATCATTGGTCCTTTCAATACCAGAATGGGAGTACATATCATTCAAGTATTAGATAAAAAAGGTAATGATAACGTGATAACGGAAGAAGTGAATGCACGTCATATTCTGGTTAAGCCCACTATTATCTTGAGTGATGAAAAAGCCAAATTATTGTTATCAACTTTACGTCAGCAAATATTATCAGGTACAAAAACCTTTGATGAATTAGCCAAAGAGTATTCTCAAGATCCAGGCTCTGCCGTAAAAGGTGGTGAACTAGGTTGGGCTGATCCGAACATGTATGTACCTGAATTTCGTGATTTAGCACAATCCCAAGCAATCGGTGAAATCAGTCAGCCTTTCCATACAATGCATGGCTGGCATATTCTTCAGGTGCTTGATAAGCGCGAATCTGATACGACAGAGAGTGCCACTAAACAAAAAGCTTATAGCATGTTATTTAGACAACGCTTTCCTGCTGAAGCTTACGCTTGGTTAAATGAAATACGCCAAGAAGCGTATATTAAAATTAATAATCCTGCTTATATTATTGAGGAAGAATAATGTTACCTCGTATTGTTGTCACTGCTGGTGAACCAAGCGGCATCGGTCCTGATTTAGTTTTACAATTAGCAGAACAGACTTGGCCGGTTGAATTAGTTATTTGTGCTGACTTAACACTGCTAAAAGAGCGTGCACAGTATTTAAATAAAAAAATCGATTTTATTGAATATGATGCTGCACAACCTCAAGCGACACCGACTTTAGGTCAATTAACCGTAGCCCACATTGCGACTGACGTCCCCGTAAAGATGGGGCAACTCGATGCTCGCAATGGTGAATATGTTTTAGAAACCTTACGTTTTGCAAGCCAAGGTTGTTTAAGTGGTGAGTTTTCTGCGGTAGTGACAGCACCAGTACATAAAGGCATTATTAATGATGCCGGCGTTACTTTTAGCGGCCATACTGAATTTTTTGCTGAGCAAGCTAACGTTGATTTAGTGGTAATGATGCTTGCTACAACGGGTTTACGTGTTGCCTTAGCAACTACGCATTTACCACTTTCAGCTGTGCCCAGCGCGATTACAAAACCTCTATTAGCAAATATTATTACCATTTTAAATGCTGAGTTAAAAGAAAAATACGGCGTTAAACAGCCTACTATCTATGTCTGTGGATTAAACCCACACGCAGGAGAAGGAGGTCATATGGGCAGAGAAGAAATAGATACCATTGAACCTGCACTAGACAACCTTCGAGCACAAGGAATTCAGTTAGTAGGTCCACTGCCTGCTGATACTTTATTTCAAGATAAATACTTGCAACATGCCGATGCGGTATTAGCTATGTATCACGACCAAGGCCTACCTGTTTTAAAATATAAAGGTTTTGGTCGCTCCGTTAATATCACATTAGGTTTACCATTTATACGTACATCGGTTGACCATGGCACCGCATTAGATTTAGCAGGAACAGGAAAAGCTGACTCAGGTAGTTTATTATGTGCAGTCAACGAGGCTATCACCATGGTCCAAAGTAACATCAACAAGGTTAATGAATAAAATGAATGATAAAACCCACCTAGGCCATACCGCTCGTAAACGATTTGGACAAAACTTCTTACACGACGATTACATCATCGACTCAATTGTAGCTGCAATCGCACCACAACCTGACGATAATATTGTAGAAATTGGCCCCGGTTTAGGCGCATTAACAGAGCCTGTGGCACGTAAAGTAAACTGCTTAAATGTAGTTGAATTAGACCGTGATTTAGCGGCACGTTTAGAGCAACATCCAACGTTACGTGATAAATTAAAAATAACCCAAGCAGATGCCATGCGTTTTGACTTTGGGCAATTAGTCCAAGGTGACAAACAATTACGTGTGTTTGGTAACTTACCATACAACATTTCAACGCCTTTAATGTTTCACTTATTTGAGTTTGCAGACAAAATTTCTGACATGCATTTCATGTTGCAAAAAGAAGTTGTAAATCGTTTATGTGCAGGTCCAGATTGTAAAGCTTACGGACGTTTAAGTGTAATGGCGCAATATTACTGTAATGTAATTCCAGTATTAGAAGTACCACCGACGGCTTTTAAACCCGCACCTAAAGTTGATTCTGCAGTAGTAAGATTAGAGCCTTACGATACGCCGCCTTTTGTTGCCAAGAGCATGAAAGTATTAAACCAAGTCTGTTCAATGGCCTTTAACCAACGCCGTAAAACAGTACGTAATGGTTGGAGAGATTTATTAACTGCTGAAGAATTAACTGATCTTGGCATTAATATTGGCCACCGTGCAGAAAACATCTCTGTTGAAGAGTATGTGCGTGTTGCAAACTATGTTTATGATCGTTTACAAAAAGAAGATTAAACCTCAATAACATTTTTTAATAGGATCAAATAACGATGGCAACTTATATAGTAGGTGACATTCAAGGTTGTTATGACGAATTGATGCAGCTTCTATCTTTGGCCAATTTTGATCCAAAAAATGATGAATTATGGGTTGCTGGCGATTTAGTCGCTCGCGGCCCTAAGTCATTACAAACATTACGCTACCTTAAAAAGCTAAAGGCAAAAGTGATTCTAGGTAATCATGATTTGCACTTATTAGCGACGTCTTTAGGCATTCATAAAGCCAAGGAAAAAGACAAAATATCCCCTATTTTAGAAGCGGAAGACAGTCAACAACTTCTAACATGGTTACGTAAGCAACCTTTATTATTAGAACATCCTGAACATAAGTTTATTATGGTTCATGCGGGTATATTGCCTTCTTGGACAATCCCACAAGCAAAACAATTTGCCAAAGAAGTTGAACAACAGTTGCATGGTGAAGATTACCAATCACTGCTTAAAAATATGTACGGTAACCATCCTACTAAATGGCAAGCGTCACTGTCAGGTATTGAGCGTATACGCTACATTATCAATGTGTTTACTCGTATGCGTTATTGCACATTGAATGGTGAGCTAGAGTTCTATAACAAACTATCACCAGCGGAAACAGATAGCAGTGTATTAAAACCTTGGTTCGAAATAACGCCAAGAGATCATAATCAGCCTATCTTATTTGGTCACTGGGCAGCATTATTAGGCCAAACAAATCAACAAAACTTATATGCATTAGATACGGGGTGTGTGTGGGGAAACAGTCTTACCATGATACGCTGGCAAGATAAGAAACTATTTTCATTATCCTGCCCTGCATACGGTTAATTAACGCTTAGTTTACTCGGTCTAAGGTTACAAACTCTAAATTGTGCGCATTCTTTTCATCTGCTAAATAATGTTCACTGCTTACTTTTTCCCATTCACCTTGAGTTAGGTAATCAGGAAAGTGCGTATCACCTTTAGTTTCCAAATCAATAAATGTTAGATACAGGCGATTAGCGACCGGTAAAAAGTGTTCATATATAGTTGCTCCACCAATAATCATCACTTCTGCAACACCTTTAGCAGCTAATAATGCTTGTTCAACCGAAGTCACGCAGGTTACACCAGTAATCTCTAAACTATCATCACGAGAAACAACAATATTTAAACGCCCTGGTAATGCTCTACCTATTGAATCATAGGTTTTTCGTCCCATTATCACCGGTTTTCCTAGTGTTGTCTTTTTGAAATATTGTAAATCTGCTGGCAAATGCCATGGCATTTTGTTGTCTAAACCAATTACACGATGATTCGCCATGGCTACTATCATTGAAATTTTCATTTATTTTCCAAATTTTTACATATTGAGCATGAGTTTATCAATTACGTTTTAAAATTCATCTATTTAATTACTATCTTCTTCTGAAATGACCTTATTGATAGGTAATCAGGTGAATACCATTATGTTTATTAATTTTTTAATCTTTTTGTCCGTTAACACTTAACCCTAGCGCCAACTATTTATAAGTATTAATTATTTGTATTCGAGCAATGACGACAATATTTTCTTTAAAATCTACACAACTAAACGCACCAATCAACATGAAAAATAACGAAATAGAATAATATTTATAACTTTATGATTTTACACTCCCATTAACGATAATTGAGGTGAAATAACAAATAGGGTTATGGTAAAGTTAATACCCATTCAACATGATATTAAGGAATAGATCATGGCTACTTTAACTAAAAAAAGCATCATTCCAATACTGCTGATCATTGTTTTCTTATTATGGATAATGTCTATTTGGTCTGGCTGGATGCCATCAACATTTGATGTAAAAGCAAAAACACAAGAAGCAGCAACTGCATCCAATAGTGAAATAGTACCTGGTTATGCAACCACAACAACGCTTATTGATGTAACTAGTTGGTTAGTAGATAAACGCGGTGGTTTCCTATCTAACGATGTCACTCCACCAGGATTTTTTATGGATAATATGCCTGCCTTTGAGTACGGTGTATTAGAGCAAGTTCGAGATTTAGCATTGGTGATGCGTTTAGACTTCAGTCGTTCACAATCACAATCGACGGGTGATAAAGATTTAGAAATAGCACAGAATAAAATGAATATTTCACATACTAACTGGGTTTTACCTAGCGCAGAAAGTGAATATAAAGATGCAATTAAGGCCTTCAAACGCTATCGTGCTCGCCTCTCTGCAACAGACCAAACAGAAGCGCAATTTTATACGCGTGCGGATAATCTAAGTGATTGGTTACGTGAGATTGAAAAACGATTAGGCTCCATTTCACAAAACTTAAGCGCTAGTGTCGGTAATGATATATTTGATACGAACCTAGCAGGTGATACTTCAGCAAAACAATCAACGGCCAGTGCTGACGAAATTGAGATCAAAACAAATTGGTTTAAGATTGATGATGTTTTTTATCAGAGCCGCGGTTCAACGTGGGCTATTCTGCATTTTTTAAAAGCAGTAGAAATTGACTTTCAAGATGTGCTCGAAAAGAAAAATGCACAGGTTAGTTTAAAACAAATTATTCGTGATTTGGAAGCAACTCAACAAGCGGTCTGGAGCCCAATGGTATTAAATGGTAATGGTTTCGGTTTCCTAGCAAACCACTCCTTGGTCATGGCAAACTATGTTTCTCGTGCAAATGCAGCACTGATTGATTTAAGACGTTTGTTAGAGCAAGGTTAAAATAAGTGATGACTGATTAAGGTTGCTCTTATTAAGATAACCAATACAAAAACATAAAATAGCAGCCACAAAAAAGCCCCGATAAATATTACTCTATCGGGGCTTTTTAATGTCTGCTTTACGCTTGTTCTATTAACTCTTTAATAAATTAATAGTACCAATTAACCACAGCACTTTTTATATTTTTTACCACTACCACAAACACAAGGTTCGTTACGAGCAGGCATTTTTTCAAAACGAGTAGTGACTGGTTTATTAATCAACACATCTAATTCGGTAGTATTCTCAGCTTGTTCAGCATCAACGGTAATAGCGATAACTAAGTTATGTTCTTCAGCTAGTGCTTGTATTTCTTCAGCACGGGCATCAGTATTAACAACAACCTGTAAAGGTAGCTCTTCTGTACCTATTTTTACTGCACGCTTTGTATTAAAACCATAACTTGAATGTTTTGGTTTTTTCTCTTTTTTACCTTTAAAGAAAAATTTATCTGACATATTGGACCTTTTTTATTCCACACACTTTGTTCTGCACACTTTATGTACTTAGTATTTTTCGCACAGTGTACAGTATTCCTTAGACCAATCTAGCGTAATATTCGCTGATCCACTTACCTATTTTTTGCGATTAAACTAATCCTTGCAATTATATGCTCACTGTTAGTATTAAATTATGATTAAATAATTGGACGACCGCGATAAATTAAAATAGATGGAATAGCTAAACCAAAACTTAATGCCGTTAAGATAAACAAAGTACGTAAACCATTTTCCATCACTACACGCATGATCTCTAAGCTATAACCACTGGTATTGATCTCCACTAAACCAATCATCGCAGTAAAAGCATAACTACCAGGAATCATTGGAATAACAGAAGCAACGGTAAAAACAGGACGAGGGATCAGGTGTTTACGCGACCAATACAAACCTAAAAATCCCATACTTGCAGATGCAACAAATGTTGCCCACTCAATCGGTAAACTAAAGTGCATTAATAAAAAGCGCAAACTATGTGCAAATGCACCACCTGCGGCACAATAAACTAACATTTTACGCGGCACATTAAACACCATAGCAAAACCCACTGCAGGTATCCAAGCAAACCAAGCATCGGTTAAAAATAAGATGAAAAGATCAAAAAATGCCATCATTATAGTGCCCACCCTGAAACGCCTGTTAATTCTATCGCAGCAACAATACCAATCGATACACTGACCGCTAATAATGTTGAAAACACCCAACGTGCAATACCCATATTCACGTAACCTTTAAGCATATCTGACACTGCATTAATCAAAGGAAAACCAGGAACCAGTAATAATACACTCGCTGCCATCGCAATTTTCGGGTTTTCACCTATTTCAAAAACTGAGGCTAAACAAGTAATGGTAGTCGCAACAAAAGCGGTTAAAGCAAAGTTAACAAAAGGGTTATGCTGACGATGGCCAAGTTCTTGACGTATTACCATTGCGCAACTGGATGCAATAAAAGTAGTCCAATAAACAGCGCGATCACCACCAAAGAAATGACTAAAACTGGCACATGAAAAACCAATCATTAATACCACTAACCAGCGATTGTATTTATAAGGTTTTAAACGGTGCAATCGTTTTTTGACTTCTTTTATATCAATTAGCTGTTTTTCTAACATCACACAAATACGCTGTACTTCACAAACCATTTGCATATTAATGCCACGGTCGCCGCAACGCCTTGTGGTTGTTACACAATGCCCCTCAACCAAGCTAGTGATCACAATTGCATCTGGAGTAATCGCTAATTCTATACTCTCTGCCCCAAGCGCAATGCCTAAACGCTGGGTCGTTTGTTCAATCAAACGGCTTTCTGCACCATGCTGATGTAAAATTTGCCCAGCGAATACTGCTATCCGTGTAATTTCTGTTTGTTGTTCCTTTGACAAGATCATTATTTCATCGACTTATAGTTGTGATTCAGCCAGTTTTAAATCCAACGTGGCTTTAAGAAGTTTAAATAATAATATAGCAGCATCTATCTCTTCTTTGCGATTGGTTAAACTTTCTATATTTAAACCTAATGGAATATTTAGTGGTAATACCGCTAATAAAATTTGCTCGAAGTTATTTCGACTAATTTGCAAAGACTCTTTGAGTGGATTTTCTGACTCAAGAATACGCAACGACGTCGCTTCCGGCACGGAAATCCCCAACCATTCGATAAATTCTAATGTTTTAGCACTGCCACAAGGAGAAAAAGTTAAAATTACCCGTTTAGGTTGTACACCCTGTTGTCGGCATTCACTCGCATAGCGAGTTAATAAATCAATGGTGGCCTGTGCATTATAAACAGCTTGTGTAATAAAATATTCACAGCCCTGCTCTTGCTTAGCACGTAAACGGACATGCTCATCCCCTTTAGCAACATGGCGCTCTGCAATTGTCACTCCGCCTAGGTAAAACTCTTGAGGATGTGCCGCTAAGCTTTTGTAAGCATCAGAAAGCGATAGTTTGATTTCACCGTCCGATGATGGCGAGCCTACCAATACGATATCCCGCACTGAAAACTGATGCCAAGCATCAGACAACCAGCGTGAAAAGTCAGCTTCATCGCGTTGTGAAACACTTTTATAAGTGATCACCGGCTTACCGACTTTATCGTGTAATATTTTTGAATATAAGCGTGAATCATGCGTATATCTAAATGGAAAAGGACGCGGTTTATCAATACGAGAGGTTTCATCTTGAATGTCGTAAACGATAAAACCATCGTAATCAATTTCTTCTAATCGCCCTACTAGTTTATCGGCAATACCAGAAACAAGTTCAAGGTCAGTATCATGTTTGGGAGGGGTGGTACCAATGAAATAAACGCCACGCTTAGCGTCAGTAGTTATACTTTTTAACTTAGAACTGTACATATTAAATTCCTGAACCATCACACAAAAATAAAAGCAAAAATTATCCCATATGTTGCCCTAAATTGATATTAAGGAAGTAATAATTCAATATATCCTTTAGCAATAGTTTATACCCGTTACCCAGGAAGACTCTCAATGCTCACTGATTAACATAAGTTATGCTAACTAAGTGTAATAATTCAGTCTTTAGCAATAGTGATATTAAAAATTTTCGCGTTATACTAAGCTTTTATTTTCAATCAAAAGTAACCTTATGCGTAATCCTCGTTTTTATGAACCGCAATCATTGACCGAAAACACCTGTATCACATTATCAGACGACGCTACTCAGCATATTCGCGTGTTACGTTTAAATGTTGGCGATAGTATTACCTTATTTAATGGTCAAGGTGGTCAGTATTTAACACAACTGCATGAAGTCCAAAAACGAACTTGCCAAGCGAATATTCTTTCATTCCAAGAAACTGACAATGAAAGCCCGCTTCATTTACATTTAGGGCAAGTTATTTCACGTGGTGACCGCATGGAATTTGTGATCCAAAAGGCAGTCGAATTGGGTGTAAATGAAATAACTCCCTTGATCAGTGAACGTTGTGGTGTAAAACTTAACGCAGAACGGATGGCAAAAAAGCAACAACAGTGGCAAAAAATAGCCATCGCAGCCTGCGAGCAATCGGGTAGAAATATTGTACCAACAATACATACAACACAAGCTTTAACACAATGGTGTGAATATGAGATTGATTGCTGTAAATTAACCTTGCATCCTCGCGCAAAATATTCAATTAATACATTACCCAACGATATCAAACATGTGCGTTTATTAATTGGTCCTGAAGGAGGCTTAAGCGATGATGAGATAAGCCTCACTGAAAACTTGGACTTTACTGAAACATTATTAGGCCCTCGCGTATTACGCACAGAAACAGCAGCATTAACTGCAATCACAGCATTGCAATGTCGCTTTGGCGATTTAGCATAGCTTTTATTACTTAATAGATTAACGACAGGAATAGATATGACCATAAAAATTGGCATCGTGATGGATCCCATCGCAGACATCAACATTAAAAAAGACTCAAGCTTTGCAATGTTATTAGAAGCTCAATCTCGTGGTTGGGAACTTTATTATTTAGAAATGAAAGATTTATATCTAGAAAATGGTCGTTGTTTTGCAACCAGCAAAAAATTAACGGTACAACGTGAAGCTGGCAATTTTTATCAATTAGAAGATGCAGTAGATCACCCTCTTTCAGACCTTGATGCTGTATTAATGCGTAAAGATCCACCTTTTGACACAGAATATATCTACGCTACTTATTTATTAGAGCGTGCTGAAGACGAAGGTTGTTTAATCGTTAATAAACCACAAAGCTTACGTGATGCAAATGAAAAACTATTCACCGCTTGGTTTAGTGAATTCACTCCGATCACCTTAGTGACAAGAAGTGCAGCAAAAATTCGTGCTTTCCATCAACAACATAAAGATGTAATTTTAAAGCCATTAGACGGTATGGGCGGCGCTTCTATTTTCCGTATTAAAGAAAATGATAGCAATGTTGGTGTGATCATTGAAACACTAACAGAGCATCAGCAACGTTACTGTATGGCACAAGCTTTTATTCCAGAAATTAAAGACGGTGATAAGCGTATTCTGATTGTTGATGGTGAGCCAATGCCTTATGCATTAGCACGTATTCCTGCAAAAGGTGAAACACGTGGTAATTTAGCGGCTGGCGGCACTGGTGTTGCTCAACCTCTTTCTGAGTCTGATTGGCATATTGCTAATACCATTGGTCCAAAGTTAAAAGAAAAAGGACTCATTTTTGTTGGCTTAGATGTTATCGGTGACAAAGTGACAGAAATCAATGTGACTAGCCCAACTTGTATTCAAGAAATTGATAATGCTTATGGGACGAATATCAGCGGCAAATTAATGGATGCAATTGAAAAACGTATCAAAGGCGCTTAAAAGATATTGTACTTAAGGCCAACAAAACGATCGCTATTCGATTGAATATATTACCCGCGATTACCGCGGGTAATATACATGTGACCAATCAAGATAAGACTTAACATGATGATCTTTTGAGCGGTTTACTAGATTAATCCTGTATTGGTAGGTGTAAATACAAGTCTTAATACCTAAAGTCTATTCACTTCTTGGCTTGCTGATTTTTGCCTCTTAAATAGTGACCGGCATATATTCATTCCTGATGGAGAATCAAATGACAATAGATAAAACTAAAAACCCTTTTTCTGATTCTGACATGAGTGATGAACATTCAGTTCCCCTACCAACAGATCAAGAAAAACAGTTGGAAAATAATACTCAAACTGAAATCGTAAGTTCATTAAAGAATCATTTTTTAATCGCTATGCCTTCATTAACAGACCCATACTTTAAGCAATCTGTTGTTTATTTATGTGAGCACGATGATCAAGGTGCGATGGGCTTTATTATTAACTACCCGGTTAAGTTAACGTTACAAGAGTTATTAGAAAATGCAGAAAGCATTGAACATGAACCTAGCCCACCTTTGATTGACCCCGTCTTTTTAGGTGGTCCATTAGACATGGACAGAGGTTTTGTATTACACAGCCCGACATCTGACATATCACAAAGCACTATGCTTAATGAACAATTAATGATGTCTAACTCGAATAAGATCCTGTCTAGTTTAGGGACAGATAACGCACCTGAGCACTATATGGTAGCCTTGGGCTATTCAAGTTGGGACTCGGGACAATTAGAAGAAGAGATAAACCAGAATCAATGGTTAATCATTCATTGTGAAAATGACATTATTTTTAACACACCGGTCGAACAACGTTGGAATACTTCCTTACAACGTTTAGGCGTCGACCCATCACAATTAAGTAGCGACGTAGGCCACGCATAATGACATCAGTAAGCGATTCAGAACAAGAAAAGAACACCTCAGCAAACGAGCCTAAAGTGCCAAGTACTTTATTAGGTTTTGACTTTGGTACAAAAAGTATTGGTGTTGCAACAGGGCAAATGATCACCGCGACTGCACAACCACTAGCAGCCATTAAAGCAAATGATGGTATTCCTAATTGGGATACGGTTGCAGCTGTTATTAAAGACTGGGCACCGGATTTAGTCGTCGTAGGATTACCATTAAATATGGATGGAACCGAGCAACCTATTACGCAAAGAGCAAAAAAATTTGGCAATCGCTTAACTGGGCGTTTTGGTGTAAAAATAGCTTTTCAAGACGAACGCTTAACAACGGCAAGCGCTAAAGAATTCATTTTTGAACGCGGCGGATTTAAAGCGCTTGAAAAAGGAAAAGTAGATAGTGTATCTGCAGCTCTTATTTTAGAAAGCTGGATGGAAAGCTACTATCAATAAGTGCATAGCAATAAAAGCATAGTAATAAATATCAATAAACACATAACAATAAACAAAGCGCAACAAATACAGTGCGATCAATGAATAACTGCTTATAAATTACTGTCCATAAATGACTATAAATTATTTACATTACATAACCTATGAGCGATTATTCACACTCTTAATAACCTATACCAGTAATCTATTGTTAGTAATCTATGTTGATAATCAGTGTCAATCCCTCTCATCACATTCAGGATTAACATTTCATAACCATGTTTGCCCATTTTGTTAAAGGAATATATAACCAGAATGCAACTTATTGAAATAGATCCAGAGCGCTATCGTAAACGCTTAAACAAAGTCATTTTTGCCTGTATTGGTACGCTTACTGTTGGCAGTTTAGGTATTAGCCAATTACTTATTCGACTAATGCCTTCGCCCGACGGTAGTCATTTTTACTGGAATTTATTGGGTGTTATTGTTACTGCAGGGGCACTTTTATTTATATTAAATAAACTTAAAAGCCATGCCTATTTCCGCGAGGTCACTTATGTTTGGCATTTAAAACAAGCTTTAAATAGAATTAATCGACGTATGAAAAAAATAGAATCTGCTGCGCAGCAAGGTGATCCCACTGCGATGCAAATTTTACACTTTAATTACGCAGGATCTCGCCAACTTTGGCAATTAGACAATAATACATTAACTATTAACCACTTAACTCACCTTGAAAATAAGCTTAATGAGCTTGCTGAAGAAAATCAAGTCACATTAGATGTGAACCTTTATAACCCACAACAATTAACGGACTACTGATGCCTATTTTACACATTGAAGCGTTTTTAATTGCGATTACTATTTTAACGATGACACCAGGCCTAGATACTACCTTGGTGATTAGAAATACTAGTCGTGGCGGCGAAAAAGATGGTTTTGTTACTAGTCTGGGTATATGTACAGGATTATTTTTTCATGCATCTTTGTCTGCGGTAGGTATTTCACTAGTATTGTCACAATCACCGCAGTTGTTCCAAGCAGTAAAAATGATTGGTGCACTGTATATTTTATATTTAGGAGTTCAGGGACTAAGACACAGTTTCTTTGCTTCAACTAAAGGTCCCGCTAAGCTATCAGCACAGGGTAACTTTAAATTAACAAAAAGTTTTAGAGAAGGTTTACTCTCAAACGTTTTAAATCCTAAAACAGCTATCTTTTATCTGGCTTTTTTACCACAGTTCATCAATCCTGAATATTCTGCATTTATGCAATCATTACTAATGGCAGCTATTCACTTTGCGATTGCAATGTGTTGGCAAGCATTCATCAGCCGCATGATTGTTACCGCGCAAAAACGATTTGATGGTGGTAAAACGCAAGTAATAATGGAACGTTTAACCGGTGTCGTATTAATTGGGTTAGCCGTTAAGTTATTATTAGAAAAGTAACTTCATTTAAAACGTAAAGGGTTTTCATTGTCAAAGTGATAACCCTTTATATATTTCCTTACTGCCTCCATAACAACCAACTCATCAAAAGTACCTGAAAGAACTCACCCTGTTATTACTTTCTTTTATGCCCTTGTTATTACCTCAGTATTACTGTTAATGTTTTATTGAATTTAAGATGGAACTGTTAAAGCAGTATCACCGAACTTGGGTTTACTGAGTTTTAAGTAACCAATTTAAATCTAGCAGCATTCAGTTTTATAGTAATTCAGGGAAGTATGTGCTTTTATAGTCAAAGCTAGAATTCTGTATCCAAAAATGATCCAATAGGCATAAACTGATAACTCACTGCACAGTTTAATAACGAAATAGACGGCGAAATACGGTAGTAAAATATAACAGCTAAATATAGCAACAAGGGAGATTAGATTGAACTTAACAAAACAAGATCTTAAAAATGCTGTAAATGAAAATATAATTTCCTTTGAGCAATCAGAAAAGTTAATTGAATTTCTCAATAAACAACCCCACTCGGGACCTAAATTCGATTTCACTCATGTGCTTTATTATGTAGGTGGCATGATCGCAATCGGTGCCATGACACTTTTTATGAATTTAGGCTGGCAGTCCTTCGGAGGCATAGGAATTACTGTAATCGCTTTATTATACACAGCGATAGGTATTAAACTTACTCATCAGTTTAAAGCCAAAGGTTATGCAATACCCGCTGGAATATGTGCTACTTTTGTGATCGCATTGACTCCTTTAACTATCTATGGGCTACAACAATCATTAGGTTTTTGGCCTGACGACAGTGTCTATCGTGATTACCATCGCTATGTTCAATGGCACTGGCTTTACATGGAGCTAGGCACATTAGTTGTCGGTATTATTTTAGCTTGGAAATATAAATATCCGTTTTTAATGATGCCGATTGCCGTGACACTTTGGTACCTATCAATGGATATTACCGCAATGCTGACAGGCGGTGATTTTAACTGGGAACTAAGGAAACTAGTTTCAATGATTAGTGGATTAGTGATGATTAGTTTAGCTTTCTGGGTCGATATTCGCGCGAGAAATAAAGCAGACTATGCATTTTGGATCTATTTATTTGGCGTGATAGCATTTTGGAGCGGAATGTCACTTCAGTATTCCGATAGTGAGTTATCTAAATTTATTTACCTTTGCATTAATTTATTGATGATTGTTATAGGCGTAACATTAGTTCGTCGTGTATTTGTTATCTTTGGTGCAATAGGGAGTAGTGGTTATTTAGCTCACCTAGCCTTTAGTATTTTTGAAGACAGTTGGTTATTTCCAATTATCTTAACGGCATTAGGTTTATTAGTCATTTACCTTGGTATTCTTTGGCAAAAACATGAACCAATCCTCACTAAAAAAGTGAGAAGTAAACTGCCCACAGCATTGGCGGAGTTATTAGCATCAAAAACATAAACGGTCAACGACAGAGGACTTTAATATCTAACCTCTGCCTTGTACAAAATAAAGCTGCATAAAATGTAACATCCGAAACAGTTCAATACGATTATTGCCAATTAACTAAATGATTTAATTGGCAACAATTCTTCCATTACAGAATTAACATTAGTAAATTAAAAAAATAAAACCGTGTTTTTATTACTGAATTATTGCAAAAAATAGTTTACTCTAATGTGCTTCCTTATCAACACTCAAACACAGTCAACCTTAAAAATAAGGGTACATTTTGCAACAAAAATTTGCATTCAGAGCAGAACTGATTTTAATACTAGTGACTATTTTAGCAGGCCTTGGTTGGATTTTTTCTAAAGAAGCCTTAGCGGGAATGACACCTCTATTTTTTGTTTCCATGCGTTTTTTAATTGGCGGCATTGTATTGTTCTTAATTGGCCCCCGCTATTTTCGAAACCTGAAATGGAATGATGTTAAACCCATTATGTTAATTGGTGGCGTTATGGGCTTGGCGATGATGTGCTGGGTATTAGGGTTAGATCAAGCCTCTAACCTTGGTGTTGGCGCATTCATTACCTGTCTTGGTGTTGTTTTTGTTCCTATTATTGGACGCTTTATGTTTGGTGATAGGCCCGCCACCAGCATTTGGGTTGCGCTACCCGTTGCCGTAACAGGCTTGATTTTTTTAGCACTAAGTAATGGTATGAGTTTTGAAATTGCTCACTTATATTTCTTAGGTACGGCTATCGGTGTCGCATTCCAGCTTAATCTACTGTCTCGTTTTTTAATGCGTATGCATGCTTTAGTGATCACCAGTATTCAATTAACCAGTGCAGGTGTTTTATTACTGATCATGTCATTATTTACTGAAGCAATGCCACAAGGCATTACCTTTAGTATTACCCTTTGGTTTTTAGCCAGTACTTTAATCGCAACCAGTTTACGTTACCTACTTCAAATGTATGCAATGAGCTTAACACCCGTTAGTCATGCAGCAGTGATTATGAATTTAGAGCCGGTATGGGCTGCTATTTTTGCTGTTTTGTGGTTTGGAGAAGTGATGACATTAGGGCAAATTTTTGGGTGTTTCCTCATTTTTATGGCAATGCTCATTAGCCGTTGGTCGCAGATAAGAAAACTGTTTAAAGGTTAACTTAAAATAATCAATTTATGCCCTTCAAAGGCATCGCAAAACTGGATATAAATAATGACAATCCCGATAACTAATAAAATTACGTTTTTTGAGTTTTTAACGCCATCTGTCGCATCGGGTGAAAAAACCATTACCATTCGCGATAAATCTGAGAGTCACTATGTCGTAGGTTCTGAGGTAGAAGTCTTTACCTTAGAAACAGATCAAAAGGTATGTAATATAAAGATTGAATCAGTGACACCATTAAAGTTTGAGGATATTAATGAATTTCATGCTCAACAAGAAGCAATGAAATTACAACCACTTAAAGATTTAATACAAAAAATTTATCCGAATACTAACGAGTTATTCATGATAACTTACAGCCTGTTACCTTAAGACTTGGAACAATAACGCCTATATAACCTTAATGTAATTATAACCTCAATGTAATTGGGAATACCAAGGCCGCCATATCAACCACTCAGGAATAAAATATGACAACGTTAAAACAACAAACTGAAGCAAAAGTAGAAGCTGGACGTAAAGGTAATCCTGATTTTATGGCCGGTGTTGATCAGGTTATTGCCCAAGCAAAATCTTTTCAGCAAGGTAAAGATGCACTCGATGCGGGTAAAAATGCGCCTAATTTTGAACTTCCTGATGCACAGGGTAAATCTATTTCACTAGCGGATTTACTAATAAAAGGCCCTGTTGTGATCACTTTTTATCGAGGCAGTTGGTGCCCTTACTGCAATCTACAACTAAAAGCATTGCAGGCTCAATTAGCAGACATTCAAACATTAGGCGCAACCTTAGTCGCAATTAGTCCACAGATACCCGATGGTTCATTAACTGCCGATGAAATAAACAATATGGGATTTACAGTATTATCAGATCAAGATGCAAAAGTGGCTGCTGAATATGGCGTAGCATGGCAAGTACCAGATTTTTTGCTGGATCATATGCGTAATGACCGTCAACTAGACTTAGAAGCCATTAATAATGGTAATGCTAATATCATTCCAATTCCCGCAACCTTTATCCTTAACAGTGACGGTGAAGTGACATGGCGTTTTGTTGACCTTGATTACCGTATTCGTTCTGAACCTTCGGATATTATTGAAGCACTGCAGAAGTTATAGGTTATAGATTAAATAACAAAGCAAAAAACCTTTATCCTAAAATAGATTAAATAGGGTAAAGGTCCTCTAGTATCGTTAAAATCAAATGAATGACAGCAGTTATTAGCAATCATTATGTGATGACTTTATGTTTATTAGCTAGCCTCACTGCGTTGACAAGCATAAGTAAATCCTACTAACCCTGAACCTATTAACCCTTAATCTAGTAACGTTTATTTAAAAATAACGCTACCGATTAAGCAGCCTGTTCAAGCATCGATGGTAATTTTTCAGATACGCTTTGTTTATTACTATTTTGCCCACCCTCACCTTGCCAAACAAAATGGCGATTCGGCTTTTGCCTAATCAATCCCTTTGCTAATAAAGCAGTAAACACTTGATCCGTATCTTCAGCATTCAATGTTAGTTTGTCGGACAATGCCTTTTTAGAGCAACGCACACTACCGCTACTTAATAATGGAATGGCTTGTTGTAATAGTTCTTCACTGCGAGACAAGGTGCTCGCTTTATGGTTTGTAGTATTATCAAGTAAGTCGGGGTCAGATAACGATTGCTTATCTTGTTCAACTTCCTGCAATTTTAAGGTGCGGGTAAAACGCAGCTCTTCGCCAATTAATCCCACAAAGAAAGCGGCAAATAAATCTAATAATACCGATAGAAATATGACCAGTGATAATTGTGCAGTCTTAGTCTCAATATTTAATGCCGTTGCCACACTACCGATTAACCCTAATACTGAACCTTGGCTTGCAACAGGTTGTTTATCGCGTTCAATCGCAAGTGCTAACTGTTGTTGACGTAATTCAGTATTCTCTTTTTGAATACGCGCAACACCAGTGACGATACGATTTAACTCAATGTATTTTTCTGCTGCAACATTATTAAGCGCAATCTGTTTATCAATTGCCGCAATTTGAAAATCAAATGTCGCCTTTTTATTGTTTTGTACATCTAAGTGGCTCTGCGCAGTATTAGTTGCACTATTGATCCCACCGATACTACCGCCAATGGAGATAATGGCTAAAATGCTATAGAAAATAAAAGCGGAAAAAGCTGCGCTAATATTGTGCCTTGCTAAACGCTCCCCAAACTCGTACCAAGCAAAGAATTTGCCCAATTCAAATATAACAGCTAACGAACCAAACAAAACTTGCATCCACAGTCCATCATCAATCGATAAGAATAATAACAATGAAAAAATAATAGAAGCTAATATAGATGCGCCGGTAAAACTATAAACAACGGTCATAGCAAAAGGGCCTTTGGCATGGCGAATGCGTTTTTTAGGTAGTGTCGTGAGACTAGTCATGAATTATCTACTTATAATTGTTGATCATTGCTCAAGTCGTGAAAGCGGACAGCTAACAAAGCGGATCAAATAAAGACGGAAATTGGCGGCGAATTGTAGAGGGGCTTTTAGCGAAAAGCCAGTAATGACGGGTTAGCAATGAAAATAAAAGTAAAATATTAATAATTTGTTTGTTTTTCACACAAGGCTAAAAAGACAAAACGCCACTCTAAGTAATAACTTGATGATCTTGTAAGGCATTATCGAATGTTACAATGCGCCCTCATTTTACAAACAGGTATTTTTGAGTAAACGACCCATGTGGCAAGTCGCGAGGTAACCCTGTTAGTTGTAGTTATAAAATGGCAATAAAGGTTCGATTTACCCCATTAGACCTTGAACTGTATACTGAGTATCTGCTCAGTTCATGGCTTGATGATTTTTGTATTTTAAATCACCACGAGTATATCGTTTACATTAACAGGACTAATTAACGTGGTGGATCAACGCGGTCTGTCACTGATGTATTAACCCTGAACCATCCAGCAATAGAATAACGGTCACGATTCGCCGCTAACACCTCATGAGGAAATTCTTCACTTAAAAAAGCCACCACAGTCCCCATTAATGGCACAACTTTAATGCCTTCTTTATCATGGTCACTTTTGTATAACACCAATTCACCACCATCAGTCGCTAACCAATGGCTATTAAAATAGACCACTAGTGACAAAATGCGATTTGATTCACCTTTAAAAGCATCATAGTGGCGTTTGTAATAATCGCCAGGACTGTAATGGGCGAAATGGCTTTCAAATGAAAATAATCCTAAAAATAATCGTCTATTTAAATAACGTTGAAAACTAGCTGTCCACTCCAGCCATTCTTTACCAGCTTCGCTTTCACCCGTTATCCAACTGATAGCATCAGTTCTAACAAACTCATTTTTTAAATATTCTTTCCCCCTACCAATACCAGCATTTTTAAACTTATCAGCCTCCATGGCCTGTTGATGCATAAATAGCGTTTCAGTTAACTGTTCAGGCAAAGCTGTTGGTCTAATACTGTAACCTTGTTGATGGATATCTTTTGCGATCAATGCAAATAGAGATTCATCAATTATTTTATTTCCGCCTATTTCTCTGATCTTTTTTGCTGCTAGCAAAGTGGTGGCCTTAACATAAGTATGAATAGATAATAAGTTAACTCAAAAGTAGCGAGTGCATAATTGGCAGAGCGTTTATCACCATGAACTGGGGGTGATGAAATGCCTTATCAACAAAGCTATTAGGCAATTGTTGACTGTCTTTTTACTACTTTTAACGGGAGCGCATAATGCCACTTTTACATCAGAAGAAAAGCTTTATTATGCGAATCTAAGATTGAAGTTTGAGAAGTCTAAAATTGAGATGAAAAACTGTTATCTAAACACTTATCATTTAAATCTAAGCCAACATTTAATATGTCTTTTTAACCATTAGCTTAATGGTAATAGTGGTACAGGTAGCGGCTTAAAAGAATTAGTCTTAAAAGAGTTATACCACTAAGTTAAGTTCGGTTCGGTTAAATTAAGTTGAATTAGGTTAAGTTAATACGTGCCGCTAAAGATTTAAACTCATGGCTAATGTTAGCTCCAAATAGTGGGTCAGCATATTCGTTATGTTTCCATTCCAAACTGAGGTGGATCCAATCATCGGCAGTTAAACTTTTTTTGATAGCAGGCAAAATATCTTGCTCTTCATAATTCAAATGCGACTTTTGATTACTGACGAATTGAGCCAATTTTTCAGTGAAGAGTTCTTTAGGAATAATTGCATCCAACAAAATCATATCTAACATATCATCTAACTCACGAGTCATGACTTTTAAATGTTGATGATCATCGGCCAAACGATTAGCAACTTGGTCTTTTACTACTCGATATTTTAAATAATAAGCATAAATAAGATCTTCCATCGGATGATGGTATTTGTCCGCATAGTTTTTCAGATAACTGATAATTGATTTAATAAGTCGATAATCAATTTCTTTGTCTTCTTTTAATAAATTGACTTTAGCCTCTAGAACCTGCAATAACTGCATCATATTGCGGTGATCTTGTTGAATTTTTGCAATCATTTGTTAAGCCTCGAATGTAATAGAACAATATATGGATGGTATTTAATCACTCATAACAAGGTCAAATTATAATCAAAGTGACAATTTAAATACCTGTAGTAAATCAAGAAACCAATTAATAATCTAGATTCGTATAATCAGTCAGCTTTCCAATTTATTGGTGTCTTATTTTGCACAATCAATAAATTATTCGTTTTAGAAAAATGCTGGCAACCAAAAAATCCACGATAAGCAGATAATGGAGAAGGATGCACAGCAGTTAAAATATGATGCTTGTTTGAATCTATCAAAGTCGATTTTTTTATTGCATAACTACCCCACAATAAAAATACGACCCCTTCATTATTATCATTAATATGTTGGATTACATTATTCGTAAATTGCTCCCAACCTCGTTTGGCATGACTGCCTGCATTACTCTTTTCAACGGTTAACACCGCATTAATTAATAACACACCTTGTTTCGCCCACTCACTCAAATCACCATTTTCAGGTAAGTTATCCCAACATAAATCATCAGCAAGTTCTTTATAAATATTACGTAAAGAAGGCGGTAACTTAACACCTTTTGGTACTGAAAAACTTAGGCCATGGGCCTGCCCTTCTCCGTGATAAGGATCTTGACCTAAAATAACCACTTTAGTATTTTTTAGCTCAGTTAACGAAAAAGCTTTAAAGCGATCTTCTTCACTAGGATAAATACTTTTGCCCGCTGTAATCTCTTGATCAATAAATTGCTGCAAATTCTTATAATATGTTTTTTGCTGCTCTTTTTTTATAAACTCTTGCCAGCACATGGCACACTCTCCTTTAAGAACCTCAATACAGAATAACACATAAGCATTTGTTAAATATTAACTTTTAAGTTACATTTAATTAACACTTACGATTGAAAAGAAACATCAATATTATTCCATTTAAGATCTCATTAAAAACAGCAAGTTATAAAATCACCTTGATATCGCTCAATTTAAATACAATTAAACCACACAAAAAACAAGTGAATATTGATTTACATCAATCAAATCCCGCCATATAATCTGACGTAGATTCATTAAAACGTTATATTAAATATAGTTTATTTACAGTATCGTAATTTTATTACGATATAAAATGACTATTAATCGTTTTAATTAACATTAATTATTTCAACCAATATTAAGGAAATATCATGGCTTTAGGTATCCAGATTACTAAATCAGATAACGCAGCATTATTAAACTCTTTCTGGTTATTAGATCAAAAAAACGCTCAAGCACGTTGTTTATGTGTAAAAGACAATGCATACGCTGAAGATCAAGTGATTTCATTAGCTGAGTTGGGTGATATTGAATATAAAGAAGTACCTGTTCAAGCACCTGCTGCACAGGAAGGCGGACAGCACTTAAATGTAAATGTGCTACGTCGTGAAACATTAGAAGATGCAGTTAAACACCCTGAAAAATACCCGCAATTAACTATTCGAGTATCAGGATATGCAGTACGTTTTAACTCATTAACACCAGAACAACAACAAGATGTATTAACGCGTACTTTTACTGAAAGTTTATAATCATAGCGTTATTTTTGTTTAAAATAAAAGCGTTCTTAATGCCATTAAGAACGCTTTTTAGCACAACTATTCAGTCAGTATTCATTACCTTCCCTACTCTGTGCTCTTATTACCTGCCAGCTAGCCCAAATAGCTAAGTAGATAGCTACTTATACAACCCCACTTGGGTCACCAATTATCTCGTTTCCTATAAAGCGTAAAATTGTCATAAGCGTAAAACGAAGTATGACGCGTAAATAGTTACTTGGATTCAGATTATAAACTGTCAATAAGCGCCATTGGTATTTACCCTAGAGTAGTATCCAATAACATCATCAGAGCAAAGCCAATCATTAAACCAATGGTGGCCACCGTCTTATTACCATTACTATGTGTTTCGGGGATCACTTCATGAGACACCACAAATAACATCGCCGCACCGGCTAAACCTAAACCGATCGGATAAGCAATCAGATACCCCCCAGCCAAACTGACTCCCAATAATGCACCAAGTGGCTCAAGTAGCCCAGTTGCAGCAGCAATTAATACAGAGAACCCTGCTTTAAACCCCGTTGCACGAAGAGTTACTGCCACCGCTAAACCTTCTGGAATATCTTGCAATGCGATAGCTGTCGTTAATGGGATGCCAACCGATAAATCACCTTGTGCATAACCAACCCCAATCGCCATACCTTCAGGAAAATTATGTAATGCAATCGCAAATACAAAAAGCCACGCACTACTATAAGCTTCGTGCCCTGCACCACATGGGCCAGAATCCAAATGTTCATGAGGTACAAATTCATCTAACCCCATCATCAAAGCCACACCCATGATCATACCAAACAGCACAATCATCCCACCCAAGAAAGCACTGCCAGAAATATCAATGGCAGCTTCAATACCCGGTAATAATAATGAAAAAGCAGCAGCAGCTAACATCATGCCTGCAGCAAAACCTAACATTGTGTCTGATAACTTTCTTGGGATCTCTTTAATAAACAAAGCAGGTAATGTACCTATCGCAGTCGCTAAAAAACCAGCGGTTCCACCTATTAAGGCATACTTAATAAATACTTGTTGATCCGAATAGACTGAATTCAATATCATCAAAGCAATGAATACAATAGAAGCAATAAGAATTAAGATTAAATAAGGATGGTTTTTACAATGTTTTTTAAATCCAAAAAACCAACTTGAAGGTGCAGTGACATCCATATTCGTTCCCCATTGGATAATATAACTACTAAATAATAGTTATATTCAAAATAGTTACTTTGAAAATAGCTACTTTAAAAACAGTTACCTTGAAAATAGCTACGTTGAAAACAGCTACGTTGAAAACAGCTACATTCAATCTTCCTCCAACCCTGAACAAGTATCAATGAATGAATACAAATTAATATTACAGGTCATACTATTTAAATCCCCCCAACAAGGATAACCTATACAAATATTAAAAATTATTTAACGAAGTCTGTCATTTGCACCAAAATTGGAAGCTATCCCCTTAACTTGCACTCGCTAATGCTAGCTTAATTGCAAAGCCTACAAAACCAACGCCTACACCACCAGCAGAAATTGAACTTACTTTTTGACGTTTTCTAAAACCCTCTGCCAGTTTCTGTCCTGCATAAACTAATATCACTAAATATGTGAGGCTCAATGCTTGCAGAGTCAGGGCTAATATCAAAAATGGCACCGCAGGTTGTGGGTAACTAGGGTCAACAAACTGTGCAAAGAATGAAAGGAAAAACAAAATAGCTTTAGGGTTTAACAGGCTCACTAATAAAGACTTTTTAAACGCTTTCGCCCCCGTAGTCCGGTTCTCAGTAATTGAGCTTTGTAAATCAGTGGTATCGACTTTGCGCCACGTTGTAATGGCATCTTTAATTAAGTGATAGCCGATATAGATAAGGTAAGCTGCTCCAGCGTATTTAATGATCATAAACAAGGCAGGATAAGTTACCAGAATAGACACAGCACCAAGCGCAGTCGCTAGCATCAATATCGAGTCGCCGACCAAAATACCCAATAAAGCAGCCCAACCTAGGCGCGCTCCTTGTCGAGCAGAAAGCGCAAGAACATAAAGTGAATTAGGACCAGGCAATAACACAATAAATAACGTACCCACAAAATAGGTCGTATAACTCAATACACCTAGGTTTTCTAAATTTAACATTTATCTTCCATCTCCTAATGCCAATGACGGCTAATCATTTAATATCCATTTGGTCTGTAAAGTATAATAAAAAAGTAAAGCAAACAACCTTACTTAAGGTAACTTTCTCATGTTATTTCAAGATGCTTTTTAAAGTTTAAGCTAGGCCACGTAAACTAACGATTTAAGCGAAGAGCGGATAGTAAGTGAGGACACCAAATAATATTGTTCACTGCTCATTCAGCATCGACCATCGCTAAATTTCATACCTATCTTTACCACTACAATCATCAGGTTTAAATTAACTTTAAAAGTAAATAATGACTATTTGCGACTTTTTTATCTTGAAGTATCATGGTTAACCATAGATTGATGACGGGTGCTAATAAAAACATTAATAGCAAAAAGCTATTGTTAGGCTCCGCGAGTAAAAACTCATAAAAAGGATAGTACTTTGCAAATAAGTTTTATTGATGGAACAACCTTATATCGTCAACACCATTTTCAATTACCGCTCGATCATAGCCATTCTGATGGACAGAAAATTGCTGTTTTTGCGCGAGAGTTGGTAGATGTAAAAAAAGACAAACAAGATTTGCCCTGGTTAGTTTTCTTTCAAGGCGGTCCCGGTTTCCAATCACCTCGTACAAGTGGTGAATCCGGTTGGTTAAAACGATTATTGCAAGAGTATCGAGTGTTGTTATTAGACCAACGAGGAACAGGTAACAGCTCGATGATCAATCAAGCGTCTTTGGCTCACTTATCGGCAACTGAACAGGCAGAGTATTTAACACACTTTAGAGCCGACAGTATTGTGCGTGATGCCGAAGCGATTCGCATTAAGTTTAATATCAAACAATGGGCAACGTTAGGGCAAAGCTTTGGTGGATTTTGTATATTAACCTACCTATCATTATTCCCAGAAAGCCTACTACGTTGCTATATTACAGGTGGCATTCCTTCGCTTACACGACAAACCGATGATGTTTATCATGCAACTTATCAACGTACGACAGATAAAAATAAGGCCTTTTTTGCGCAGTTCCCAGCGGCACAACAAATGTGTTGTGATATTGCTCAATATTTACTGAATAACGAAGTTACCTTACCCAACGGACAACGCTTCACAGTAGAGCAATTTCAGTTAATAGGTATTAATTTGGGCCGAGGAAATGCCGCTTTACCGCTCTACTACCTTTTAGAAAGTGCATTTATACACTGCAATGGGCATAAACAACTTAGTTACAGCTTCTTAAATCAGATGCAACAAGAGCAAGGTTACCTTACCAACCCAATCTATGCCATTTTGCATGAATCCATTTATTGCCAAGAAAGTGCATCAAATTGGTCAGCGCATCGTGTGCGTGAACAATATTCACAGTTTAATTACCAATCTGGTAAAGCATTCATGTTCACCGGAGAGATGGTCTATCCATGGATGTTTGAGCAATTAGAAACATTAAAAGCACTTCGCCCTGCGGCCAATCTTTTAGCAGAAAAACAAAATTGGGGTAAGTTATACGACACTGACATATTAAGTAAAAACAAAGTCCCGTTAGCATGTGCCGCATACGCAGATGATATGTTTGTAGAGCTTGATTATACGCGAGAAACCTTAGCGAGTATTCCGATGTCAAAAGCTTGGATCACCAATGAATATGAACATAATGGTATTGGCGTTGACGGTGAGAAAATTCTCAGTCGTTTAATTAAAATAGCAAATGCATTGGATAATTTACCGAAATAGCTTTGCGTGCTATTCATTCTTACTTTCTATTATCAGAAGGGAAAGTAGGAAAGAGGCAGACCCAATTGTTTTTAATCTATAAAGCAACACCGATGTTCAATGGACTTTTCTCTATAATTATCTTCAATACATAGATAAGAACAGCGAATACGATATGAAATACAGTAATAATGAAACTATTAGATAGAGACCTAAGACTGGCGAGGCGGTATCAGAGCAACGCCCTCTTCGCATGTAAAAAACACTAAAAATTCTCTTCGAAGAGTTATATTGGATAAATGAAAAGAGCGAATAAAACCCCGCTCTTTTCATTTTGAATTAGTGCACTGCGTGATTAAAAGTAGCTTGAACAAATTATTTTGCGCTCAAAGTAAACTCTGTGATAATTTTGTCTTTGTCTGCTATGCCATCCAAAGAAGGATTTAAAACAAACACTTGTGAGTTAGGTAATTTATTTACTTTAATCAGTTCTTGTTTAATTACGCTGACGCGCTTTTTAGCTAATGTTAACATATCTAAACTTTCTAATGGTTGAGTCTCTAATAACGCATCGGTTAAAGCCTGCTGGTAACGAGCTTTATACTCATCTTCTTTTTGTTCAGTCTCCACATTTAACTTAATTTGAGCTTCAAGCTGATCAAGTTTCTGTCTTGATTCACGACTAGCATATAGCGCTTCCATTGCATCAACAAGCTCGTTAGAGTCATTAATATTAACATCGGATTCAATGAAATATTGATCCAGATTGTAAGTTTTCAATGCTTTTTCTTCTGCTTTTTGGTCGACATTAACCCGTACCTCTAATACTAACTCAGGACGTTTATTTAATACTTCAGCTAATACTTTCAATGCCTCTTTTTGTTCTAAATTAAGCTCACTGCTGCCTAAAGAAAATGCAATTTTATTCAAGTTATCGGTGTTGCTACCGGCAAGATTGGCAATGGCAGAGAAAGGAGAAGTAATTGCTTTTGTTAGTAAGTTACCTAATGTTTTTAATAATATTGCTGTAATTTTAAATTCAGGGTCATCTAAATTACCAGTGATCGGTAAATCAATATCAATCACTCCATCTTTATTTTTAAATAAGGCTAATGCTAATTTAATGGGTAAATCTAATGCTTCATCACTTTTAACCGTATCCCCTAAGTTAAACTGATCTAAAACAATACGATTTTTCGCTTCTAATTTGTTATCTTTTATTTTGTAATCAAGCTGAACATTCAACTTACCTTTGTCAATTATATAACCAATATGGCGGCCTGAATAAGGCGTAAATGCCGTTAAATCTATCTTATCAAACTTAACGTTTAAGTCTGTATACAGGTCATTAGATAAAGGGTTTAATTTACCCTTGACCAACATCGTTGCATAGTCGTCAATCGTGCCTTTAATTTCAACATTGGCTATTTTTGTATTATCTGAAGACAAGTTGCTTATTTGACCATTCATATGTTCAATGGCGGTGCCAAACTGAGGTTGTAAAGAGAGATCTGCAAAATAAGCACTACCTTCACTTAAACTAACTTCACTAATACTTAATGGTAATGGCGTTTCATTAGAGGAGATAGTTTTAGGTGTTTCTTCCTTCTTATTGGTTGCTTTTTCAACACTTAATTTTGATAAATTAACACTGCGGTCTTTAGCAATTACAACTCTAAAGTAGGGTTTAGTTAAAGCAATTTTTCCAATATCAATAGCGAGAGGATTAAGGTCAATTTTTATTGGGTTAATTGATAATTCATTCCATCCGAGAAGGCGTTTATTTACCACCTTGTCCAGGCTATTAAATGCTTTGATATTAATGTTACCGGCGAATTCGCCCTGAATTTCTCCATCATCAGCTTCACTCAACTGAAAATCAGCATCTGTAAACAAACGTCCTTTTTCAAGTTTAATGTGAACAGACTCTGCAACGTAGGGTTGTATCGAGGTTAAATCTATTCCTGCAAGTGTTAAATGTGAGTTTAATTTTAAAGGGGCAATGACTAAGTCGCCCACCACTGTATTCTTTTGTGATGAATCAACAAAATAATTTATTGAAAAAGGTAATGTTGATGTTAAATCTTGGTTTAATTTATTTAATTCAATATTAATCTGTTTAACCGCAATAGCGGCCGGTTTTTTTGGTTGTTTATCTAGCCAATTAACGTGACTATTTTGCACTAAAACCTGCTCAACAGACCACATAAATGGAGGTGTCACTTGTGATGATGCATCATCTTTTACAGTAATGTCTTTAGCATCGTCAGTTTGTATTGTATTAGTGTCGCTTTCAGATATTTTGGAATTAGCTAATGGTGCTAGCATTGCTAATTCACCCTGTTGATCTCGTAATATATCAAGCAACAAAGTATCAATAACAACTTGTTTAATGACTATATTTTTTTCCTGTAGGTCAAAATGACTTGGACCAATATGGATTTTTTTAATTGCAAGTAACCCGTCAGGTGTATTTTCTGAAGTTAGCTTCATGCTATCAATATCAATTAGCGAATTTTCAATTTTTAAAGCGAGTTCGTCTTTTAATAGACTCACTTCATAGTCACCCTTCACTGAAGCAATGGCATTAGTTAATTCATAAGGAACTGTATCTTGGAGATACGGCCAAAGTTCATGCACTTTAATGCCAGACAGATCTAAAGAACCAGACGAATGGATAGGGTTTACCGAAATTAAACCATTCCAATTTATTGTCTGTCCAGTGCCTAATGCTATATCAAGTTTATATTGACCATCTTCATTCAATTTTGTTGAGAAATTTTCTAAGTCAAAGGAGATTGGTGTCACTTGATGTACAACCGAATTACTTGGCTGAAAATTAGTGAGTTTTAAAGCACCATTTTGTAAGCTGATTTTATCAATTAATAAAGGAATAATAGATGATTCTTCTTCCTCATCTTCAATTTCGTTTTTTTCAGGAGCAACGGCATGCTTTGCAAGGGCTTTACTAAGGTTATTTTCACCTTCTTTGTTGATGGTTATATCAATACGAGGATCAATTAACTCAATACTTTGAAAAGTAACGGCTAACTCAAATATTGAACGTAAAGTGAAATTTGTATAAAAACGAGAAAAACCAATGACTTCTTTGTTATTTTGGTCAATGATACTCAATTGTTCAATATTTAAAGCTAAGCTATAAGGATTTAATTCGATTTTTCCAATTTCAGTATTCCAACCTAAATTCGATTGAACTTGTTCCTTTATCGTCTGTTGAATTAAAACAGGCGCTAATAAAAACCCTGCAGCACTATATATTGCAGCAAAAAGTAATACCCAAAATAGAAAATGGCGATAACAATGACGGCTGAATAAATTTTTAAAATGTTGCACAGGAAATCCTTTCATTTATGGTAGAAAAACTCGCTATTAAAGTATACGGAATAGGCAAGGTATTGCACATAAGCAAATTATAAATAATGAATAAGAATACGATATTTTTAATCTGCATAATTGTAAACAACAAACAAAACGTGATCCCTCCTCAAAAAAGCTAAATGCATGACACCCGGTTTTAGGACAGAGTTCAGATCGAAAGTTCCAAATCGGACAGGCAAATACTTTTACAGGTAAAATATTGTTAATTGATAACGAAGATATAGTGAAAAGATCGGCCATTAAAGTTTCTGCGCAAAGCAAAAGCCACCGTATAACTCACGTCGAATCAATTATAATGGCTCCTTCTGGGCCATTTTGCACACAATCAAAGACCCTATAGTTTTTTCTCCACATAAATAAGCGCAACCAGCACAACGTGAAATACAGTGATAATAAGGTGTATCTGATAACGACATTTGAGGTTGGCGAGACTGAGTCATAACAACGCCCCTAGACATGTAAAACTACATCATTAAAAGATAGAGCTGAAAATATTACTTATCACACGTCAAAGTTTATGGCTGTCTTGCTCTTTATTTTGGTTCGCCTTTACTTATCAAGGTTATGTTGATATTTCCGGCTTTGTATTTAGCCCTATCGGCGGCTTTACTTTATCTCTGCCAGCAGAGAGCCAGATACTTACAAGAGTGCAAAGAGACTGGCACCGAGTCACTTTCTTCATCTAAACCATCAATTTCTTTCTTAACACAACAGTTCATGCAGCAAACGTCCAATTTGCAATTCATGATTTGGGAAAGCTCAATAGAGGAGAAGTCGTAGCCTCATTTAGAATCGATTGAATCATTAACTAATTGATATTAATGACTTCAACGTATGGGTGCCCACAAGTTTTTACACCTTTTTATAACTTTTTTGTCCATAACTTTTATAATTTTTTGCGGGCTTTCAATTTTTGACAAAGACCGCAATAGCTATTGTGTGCTTATTTAAGCCACTTGCTGGAAAATGTGTAAATGGAATACCACTGATTAACACGACATTCCCGAAAACCTACAAACACCTAATTTAATCAACAACTCGCTTACGCGTTAGCGCTATTCCTAAAATTATTAATAACATCGCCGCTAGGCTGTGCCATTCAATGGCTTCGCCCAAAAGAAGCGCACCAGTAAAATACGCCACAATAGGAATCACGTAATTAATATACGATAGAAACGTAGGGCCTGCCGTGCCGATAACAGCAAATAAAAGAATGGTAGCAAATGCAGTCGGCCCGACACCTAACCACAACATGGATAACGAGGCTTTTAAAGAGTAACTTTGTTGCCACGGTAAATCTTGCCACAGCCACAATGGCACTATCACGATACTGGAAATAATCATCACGCCTGCCGCTGTCACAACAGGATTATAAGAAGGTAATCGCCTCACCAAAATGGCATTTATCGCATAACTAAAAGTGGCTAGTAAAATCAATAAACCGCTCAGTAAATTACTGTAAGCTCCTACTAACGACGGCCATAGCACAATCACCACGCCAGTAATACCTAACACAAAACCGAATATTTTAAAGCGATTGAGGCTTTCTCCTGATACAAAATAATGTGCCAAAATCATTGTCGCCAATGGCATAAAAGCCATCAACAATCCCGTAATGCCCGAGCTAATATCTTTCTGACCCGTTGAGATAAGAAGAAATGGCAACAAGTTACCCATAACACCCAGCAATAAAAATACCGCCCAAGCCAACGGCTCTACAGGCAAACGCCAACCCTTGGCATACATAAACAGAGTTAGAATAATCGCAGCAATCAACACTCTAAGAGAAACGATAGCCACAGGACTAAAGCTTTGCAGTGAAACAGCGGTAAACATAAATGATGTGCCCCACAGCAAAATGAGTAACAGCAGAGAAAGCCAGTCTTTAACAGTAGGTGTGTAGTTATGAGGCATGTGTTTTATCCAATTAGCATGTTTAATAGGTAAATATTACTAGAGAATGATGACTAGAGAGTTTAACCAACAACCTCCCGCTTTATTGATAAATTTAATATAGAATAACTGAATACCCAGTATATTAAAATCGTAAAGGGTTGATTTTATTGTGATCAACTAATGGGTGCTCACAACTTCCATCAAGGAAATCGTAGCCACATTGAATATCGTTTGAATGATTAACTAATTGATATTATTTATTTAAATGTATGGCTGTCCACTACTTTTGCTACAATTAGAAAAACCAGTCTATTGCCACTTTAGGATAATGTACTAATATCATGGGGTAAGTATCTCTAAATGAATGAATATATTAAATAAAAAGGTCATATATGCTTCCTTCTAAACTAACGAATTTAATGAAATTGCCCTCGTTATTGCTCACTTTATTTATCGGAATATGCACAACGATGCAGGCACACTCTGACACCATCAAAATTGGTGGAACTGGGAATGCGTTAGGTACAATGCAATTAATAGCCAATGCTTATGTTAAAGCACACCCTGAAACAGAGGTTATCGTTTTACCCAGTATTGGCAGTAGTGGCGGTATTAGTGCCGTCCCAAACAACGCCATTGATATCGGCCTTAGTTCACGTCCTCTTAAAAAATCTGAACAACAAAAAGGCATTAAAATAATAGAATATGCCCGCTCACCAACTGTTATTGCTGTTTCTAAACGAGATAAAGTCACTAATATTAGCCTGAAACAACTAGCTGACATCTATTCAGGTGAAATGTTGAATTGGCCAGATGGCAGGACAATTAGACCTATTATTCGTCAACCGGGTGATGATAACTCTATTCAATTAATGGCACTGTCACCTGAGTTAAAACAAGCGCTGGAAATAGCTGATAACCGTCCCAACTTACCCTTTGCATCAACGGATCAAGATGCAGTTGACAAAATCGATAGCATTCCTGGGGGTATTGGTGTGACAAGTTTGGCATTGATCCTCTCTGAAGGTCGTCCTTTACGGGCATTAATTCTGGATGGTATTGCGCCGACTCCTGAATCGGCAAGTTCAGGTGAATACCCGATACTAAAACACTTTTATTTAATAATACCTGAAACCGTTCCTGTACATGTACAGGCATTTATTTCGTTTATCAGCTCGAAAGATGGCCAAGCCATCCTAGAAAAAAATGGAAACTCGATCGTTTTATGATCCCAATTGATGACCACATAATTCATTTTATTAAGCGACTGTCTATCGTCATTTCGGTGATTATTGGTCTCAGCTTACCTGTGAGTTATACCTTTATAGCCTACCAAGATTTAAGTGAGTCATTAAGTTTTAAAGCCAAGCTAAAAGCATTAGGACAATCTGAGTTAATAACACAACTACCAGATACTTGGATGTATGCAGAAAACCGAACGCAAGGCATACTAAAACGGGAACCAGTCCTGTTGGATAAAGAGTTCATAGTGCTTTTTGATGCAAAAGGTAACGTAATCACTTCAGCAGGTAATGAGATAGCCTTCCCTTCAATGCATCGCAGTTACCCTCTTCATGACATTGAAAAAGTAGTAGGTAAAGTCACTATTACGGCCTCATTGAACTCACTTATTATCAATGCCATTAATATCGCTTTTTTAGGCGCTCTCCTTGGTTTTGTTGTTCTGTTAATGATGCGTCTTATTCCGATACGTCATTTGAAGCGAATAACAGAAGAGCTAAATGAAGAAAAAGAACGAGCGATTATTACATTACATTCTATTCAAGATGCAGTGATACGAACGGATGCAAATGCACGAGTACTCTTTATTAACACTGCGGGTGAAAAACTGCTTGGAACAACGTTACAGGCACTAATAGGTAAGCCAATAAGTGACGTAATACAAATCGTTAACGCTGCAGGTGATAACATTGACAATACATTATTAAAAGCACTTCAGTATAAGAAAGAGACGTCTTGTGATGGTCAAAGTACTTTAAGAATAAACGATTCAATAGCCATCGCAGTAGAAGAAAGAGCAGCACCAACGTTTAACAATAAAGGTCAATTGTCTGGTGGTGTGCTTTCTTTACGTGATGTGAGCAATGCAAGAAACTATCTTGAGCAACGCTCATGGGAAGCTTCTCATGACCCTTTAACGGGACTATTAAACCGTCGTGCTTTCCAGAAAAATATTACGTTCGCAATTGATGAAGTTAATAATCAACATGAACAGTACGTTTTAATGTTCATGGATCTTGACCGTTTTAAAGTCGTGAATGACTCTTGTGGGCATGCTGCGGGTGATGAGTTACTCACGCAAATTGCACAGTTAATGCAATATAAAATAAGAGACACAGACCTGTTAGCTCGGCTTGGAGGAGATGAATTTGGTGTATTATTAGGTGGGTGTGATTTAACTCAGGCTAAAATAATCGCAAACCAATTTCTCAAAACCATCGAGAACTATCAATATTTTAACAAAGACCAAGTCTATACCATCGGTATTAGTATTGGCTTGACCTTAATTACAAGCAATAGTGTTGATAGCACACAAGTCCTTAATGAGGCAGACTCTGCCTGTTACTGGGCAAAAGACAACGGTCGCAATCAGATAGGTGTTTTCTTAGCAAACGACCAAAACCTTGCTACACGACGCAACCAAACATCATGGGTGAATCGTATAACATCTGCTTTAAAAGATGATCAATTTGTACTTTATCATCAAACGTATCGTGCATTAAAAAACCAAAACAAAACACACCTTCATATGGAAGTCTTGATTCGCATGGAAGATGATCAGGGAGAAATTATTCTGCCAAAAGACTTTTTACCGACTGCAGAACGATACGACTTGATATGCGACATTGACCAATGGGTGATCAACAAAGTATTTTCAATTTTTCATCTTATCAAAGCCGAACATCCAGACAACACAATAATGATTGCCATCAACTTATCAGGGGCCTCTATTAACTCTAATAGTTTATTGCCGTTTATCAAAAAGAAAATTCTAGAATTTAATGTCGATCCTAAATGGATATGCTTTGAAGTCACTGAAACTATCGCTCTTAAAAGTTTTTATACTGCCATTGAGTTCATCGAACAATGTAAAAATATTGGGTTTAAATTTGCTTTAGATGACTTTGGCACTGGCACAAGTTCTTTCGAATATTTAAAAAAATTGCCAGTAGATTATCTAAAAATTGATGGTAGTTTTGTGCAAAACATAGAAAAAAATGCCCTTGACCGAGAGATGGTAAGCAGCATCAATAAAATAGGACAGTTGATGAACAAAATAACTATCGCTGAATTTGCTGAAAATGAGTTAATTATTGATAGATTAGATAAAATGGGCGTGGATTACGCTCAAGGTTATGCAACCTCACTGCCATCGCCATTACAGCCAAACAAAAAAACTAAAAAAAAACAGCCATCACTTGAGATTAACAACACCAAACAGTAAAGAATAAAAATCTTACTCTACGTGCTACAACCATACCCACCGTTGAGCTTTTCCAAACGCTCAATATCTTTCAGCAACAGCAAACAGGACGTTTGCTGTAAGTTCATTCGGCACAGGGACGTGCCGTATGAACTGGTACGTTAGGAAAGGTATTGCTCGTTTGGATAAGAAAGCGATTCGGTGCCAGTCTCTTTGCACTCTTGTAGGTATCAATTTCTCTGCTGGCAGAGAGAAAGTAAAGTCGCCGACAAGGCGAAAACACTGAAATTAATCAGCACAATGTCCCGATGAGCGAAGACGAACCTTCAAAACTAAAAAAGCATAAAAAAAGCAAGCCGAAGCTTGCTTATCAATTTACATTTTAAAAGGTTAATGACTTAACCCTTAAGTTCCGTCAACTTCAACCTCACTCGTTTCGCTGATACTGGATAAGGCGTGCCTAGCTGCTGTGCAAACAACGACACCCTTAACTCTTCCATCATCCAATACACTTCAGCTAAACCTTCATGTTCATTTTCAGTACTCAATAACTGCTTACATAACGCACGATAGCGTTCTTCAAGATCATGTAACTCAATGGTATTTAATCTGTCTTGGTTTGGATTCACCGGTAACTTCTCTAAACGCTTTTGTAACGCTAATAAATAACGCTTAATGTCGTTAAGTTTTCCCTCACCCACTTGGCAAACAAACCCAGGGAAAATCAAACGCTCTAGCTGCGACTTAATGTCCCCTTTAGCCACCAACATACTTAAATCCGCTTTGCCTTTTAATTGCTTATTGACGGCATGAGCAAGGGTTAATACTTGTTCCACTTGCTGTGTAATTTGTAACGTTTTATCTGCCAGTTCAGCGCGCACTTTTTCTTTTTGTCGCTCAAATTCAGGGGCTTCTTGTGGGTGTGTCTGCCCCACAAGAATTGCATCAACGGCGCAGCTAATGCAGTCATCAATTAAGTCTTTCACTTGCCCAAAAGGGTTAAAGTACAGCCCAAGCTTGGCCTTATTAGGTAAACTTTGTTGCAGGTATTTAATTGGTGACGGTACGTTCAACAAAATTAATCGACGTAATCCTGCTTGATTAAAACGTTGTGCTTTGGCTTCGCTGTCAAATAACTCAATCGCCACACTTTTGCTTTTATCTACCAAGGCAGGATAAGCCTTCACTTCATATCCGCCATGGTCTTTTTTAAACGATGTTGGTAATTTACCAAAATCCCATTCTAATAAATCTGATTTTTCAATACCTTGCTTTGAAACCTTTGATAAGGTTTGTTTCACTTTACCTTTTAAGTCGTGCTGCAATAATTTTAAATCGGTGCCGACAGCAACACTTTTTTGCTTATCGTCAATCACTTTAAACTTGATACGCAGATGCGTCGGTAATGCAGATAGATCCCATGAATCTTCAGGAATTCGAACACCAGTCATGCGTAGTAATTGTTTTTCAAAAGCCTCTAATAACGGACCCTGTAAAGGCACTAAATTAGCCATTGCGGCTTCTGCATAGTTTGGAGCAGGCACAAAATTACGACGAATAGGTTTAGGTAATGTTTTAATTAGCGCGACTAATAGCTCTTCACGTAGCGCTGGTATTTGCCACTCAAAACCTTGGTCTGATATTTGGTTTAATAATGCCAGTGGAATATTCACCGTTACACCATCTTGGCTAGTGCCTGGTTCAAAGGCATATTCAAGCTGTAAACGGAAATCACCTTGCTGCCAATGATCTGGATAAGCATTGGCGGTGACTTTATCTGCATCATGCGCCATGACTTGATCACGTTGATAGTTTAATAATTGTGGCTGTTGTTTTTTTTCTTTATTCCACCAACTATCAAACTGTTTTGCACTACATACATTTTGCGGCACAAGTTCATCGTAAAACAAAAACAACGTTTCATCATCGACCAAAATATCGCGGCGACGTGATTTATGCTCTAACTCTTCAATGTCATTTAATAACGCTTGGTTATCTTTAAAGAATTGATGACGCGTTTCAAACTCCCCTTCCACTAAGGCATGACGAATAAATAACTCACGACATAATATTGGGTCAATATGGGTGTAAATAACTTTACGCTTACTGACAATAGGAATGCCGTATAAGGTTTGTGTTTCGAACGCTCCAACCACGCCTGACTTTTTCTGCCAATGCGGTTCAGCGTAACTACGTTTAATAAGATGTTGTGCTTGGTGTTCTACCCACTCTGGCTTGATACGTGCCGCGACTCGTGCAAATAGTTTTGATGTTTCAACGAGTTCCGCAAACATGCCCCACTTTGGCTGTTTTTTAAACAAACCAGAGCCTGGGAACATATAAAATTTACTATTCCGCGCACCTAAATATTCGGCGTCTTTATCTTTTAAACCGATATGTGATAAAAGGCCTGCTAATAAAGCTTGATGGATCGCATCAAAGTTAGACGGCGTGCTGCTCACCTTAATGTCTAGCTCATCGGTCACTTGTTTGATTTGTGTATAAATATCCTGCCATTCACGCACGCGCATATAAGCTAAAAAGTCTTTTTGGCACATTTTACGGAAATGGCTACTAGACAATTCTTGGCGCTGTTCGTTGATGTAATTCCATAAATTAACATAAGTGATAAAGTCTGAATCTTTATCTTGAAAGCGACGATGTTTTTCATCGGATGCTTGTTGCTTATCCATTGGGCGTTCGCGCGGATCTTGAATACTTAAGGCCGCACTGATCACCATCACTTCATGTACACAATCAAAGTCTTTAGCCGCTAAAATCATACGCGCTAAACGTGGGTCTACGGGTAATTTCGCTAGTTGACGACCCAAAGGTGTTAATTTCTTGCGTGGATCTTTGGCTTTTAGGTCAACCGCGCCTAGTTCTTCTAATAGGCTCAAACCATCTTTGATATTTCTATCTTCCGGAGGCTCTACAAATGGGAATTTATTAAGCTCACCTAAGCCAAGCGATAACATCTGCAAAATAACTGACGATAAGTTAGTACGCAGTATTTCTGGGTCAGTAAATTCAGGACGACCATTAAAGTCATCTTCACTGAATAAACGAATGCAAACACCTTCGCTGACACGGCCACAACGACCTTTACGTTGATTTGCACTGGCTTGCGATATTGCCTCAATCGGTAGACGTTGCACTTTAGTACGGTAGCTATAACGGCTTATACGCACGGTACCTGTATCAATGACGTATTTAATACCCGGTATGGTTAAGGATGTTTCTGCTACGTTGGTCGCTAGCACGATACGTTGACCACGATGCCCTTGGAATATCTTATTTTGTTCTGCCACACTTAAACGCGCAAACAAAGGCAGTACTTCGGTATCGCGTAATTTTCGTTTGGTTAATGCTTCTGCAGTATCGCGAATTTCACGTTCACCATTCATGAAAATAAGAATGTCGCCACGACCTAAACGTTGTAGCTCATCAACGGCTTGGAAAATACCTTCGATTTGGTCACCTGCTGCGTATTCATCCAATGGACGATATAAGGTTTCAACAGGAAATGTACGGCCAGACACTTCGATAATAGGCGCAGCTTTACCACGTTTATCACAAAAGTGTTGTGCAAAACGTTCTGGGTCAATGGTCGCGGAGGTGATAATTACTTTTAAATCTGGGCGACGGGGTAATAGACGTTTTAAGTAACCCATTAAAAAGTCGATATTTAAACTACGCTCGTGCGCTTCATCGATAATGATGGTGTCATATTGACTTAAGAAACGGTCGTTTTGTATTTCAGCTAATAAAATACCGTCAGTCATTAGTTTGATATAAGACTTGTCGCTGACTTTGTCCGTAAAACGAACACGATAACCTACTGTTTCACCAAGCTCAGAATCTAACTCTTCAGCAATACGATTGGCCACGGTTCTAGCGGCTAAACGTCTCGGTTGAGTATGACCAATCAAGCCCGATACACCGCGCCCTAGCTCTAAACAGATTTTAGGTATTTGCGTTGTTTTACCAGAGCCTGTTTCACCAGCAATAATGACCACTTGGTTATTGGAAATGGCTTTGGCTATTTCGTCTTTTTTCTGGCTAACGGGCAGGTCAGGATAAGTGACTTCTGGTAGGTTATCTAAACGTTGCTTACGTTTATCCATCGAGACCTGTATATCAATGGCAATTTTAGTTAGGCTTTGTTCTACTTTTTCAGGCGATTTTAAGTTAGCAAGATCATCAATTCTACGTTTTAAACGGAATTGGTCTTTATATAACACGTCATTTAAATGGTCTTTTAAAGCAGTAGCAGAAATGGTCAAAACAGTTACCTAGCAGAAACAAAAAACAGATCCTAGCAAGGCTACTCGAAAAAGGATAGTCACGGAGGCTTGTTTATTAATGGGTAAGGTGAATTGCGCCTCAGTTACCAATAAGAATGCAGAACCTGTAAGCCTTAAAGTCAAATAAGGTGAAGGTATTAAAGGCATGTTATTGAAGGTTTGGCATGAGCGATGACATTAAATGTAACGCTATAGGTACAAAAAAAGCAGGCAAGCCTGCTTTTTAGTATTATTCAAGGTTTAGTGTTTTATAATTGACGAATAGGCGAAGGAATTGACGAACGAAGTGAATATGTTTTCATTACCACAATCACGGCCACAAAGGCAGCGGCTGAGGCAGCTAAAGCCCCTATCGTTGAACCAGTAAAGCCAATCACAACAAAACCAACAATAGACACTAATGCCATTGCAAGCGCATAGGGTAATTGTGTGGCGACGTGGTCAATATGTTCACAACGCGCACCCGTTGACGATAAAATAGTGGTGTCTGAAATCGGAGAACAGTGGTCGCCAAATACAGACCCCGCTAATACCGCACTTAACATCGGTAACATCATGGTTAAATCCGTTGCGCCGGCCATGTCGCCCGCAATCGGTAACATGATCCCAAAGGTACCCCAAGAAGTTCCTGTTGAGAACGCCATTGCACCAGAAAGGACAAATAAGATAACCGGTAACCAATGTAATCCAATATTACCTTGTACTAAACTTGATAGATAAGTACCGGTATTCATATCACCGATCACAGTACCAATAGACCAAGCAAAAAATAGAATAATAATGGCACCGAACATCGATTTTGCGCCAACCCAAAGAGCAAATTTAATATTTGTAAAGCTTTGCTTTTGTCTTACTACGGTCAATAAAGAAAGTACTAAGCCGATTGAGCCACCGTAAACTAAAGAAGCACCGACATCAGTATTCTCAAAGGCACCTAATACAGAGAAATTTTGACCTGCTTCAGCTAATGCAGCATTACCGGTATAAAGCATAAAAAATAACGTTCCGATAATTAAGCCAATGATTGGGTAAACTAAATCGCCAACCTTACCTTGTTCATGCTCTTCAATACCCATTTCATCTTGTAAATCGATATAGTCTTGTTCACCCTTGGTGATCTCTTTTTCTGCCATTGCTTCATGTTTTTTCATTGGCCCAATATCAAGTTTGAAAATAATCACAGCAAAGACCATTAACAAAGTAAATATTGCGTAGAAATTCATAGGAATTAATGCAACATAAGCCCCTAACGGCGAATACTCTGTCATACCATGGCTAACCAAAATACCACTGATAATGGTCATGATATAGGCGCCCCAGCTTGAAACAGGCATCAGAATACACATTGGTGCAGCGGTTGAATCAAGTATGTAAGCTAATTTTTCGCGTGACACATTAAAACGGTCAGTAACAGGGCGAGAGATAGAACCAACGGCCAAACTATTAAAGTAATCATCTATAAATATGAACACGCCCAAAAATGCCGCCAATAGCGACGCACCACGTTTATCTTTAATATGGTCAAGTGCCCAATCAGCAAAGGCACGCGTGCCACCAGAAAGCGTCAATACCGCCGTCATCATTCCCAGCAATAACAGGAAAGCGACAATACTCATATTCCAAGTATTTAATCCGCCATCTTCAACTACCACACCTTTAACCGTGTTAAAAATGTAAGTTCCCGCTGCTACCACTGAAAAATCAACCAGTAATAAAGCACCTAATATAATACCTAAACCTAACGACAATAAAACTCGACGCGTAAGAATAGCTAACCCCAGTGCAACCACTGCAGGTAAAATCGACAGCGTAGAAGCTGAAAAATCGATTAAAGACATTAATCTTTCCTTTGTTCTACATTTGAAAATAAACTGCACGATACAGCAGACTTTCAAATGTTTTTAGTATGACCGGTACAAAATACCGAATTTAAGGGAAACGGATTTTATACTACTTTTAAAACAAAAAAACCCCCTGCTCTAAAAAGAGAGGGGGTTTATTAACACTAAATTGCATGTTAAGTAATGTTGTTAGCAGATTGCCTAACAAACAACCAATAATGGTTTGTTTTAGTTAGCCATCATTAATGAATCATTGATACATTCAAGATTAGAGTTACCCATCAAGTATGCATCAATAGCACGTGAAGCTTCACGGCCTTCATTAATACAACGTACGATCAGAGACTGACCAGTACGCATATCACCTGCGGCAAATACGCCTGCTTGGGTTGTTTGGTAATCGTTAGTTTTAACGTTACCGCGCTCATCTAAGCCAATTGATAACTGCGCTAAAACACCCGTTGGTTCTGGGTGTAAGAACCCCATTGCCAAGAAAGCTTTAGTACAAGGAATTGAACGTACAGAACCTTCAATTTCTTTAAAGTTAGGACGTTGACCCGGTGCTGCTTCTTCCCATTCGATATCTGCAACCACTAACTCTTTAACGTTACCGTTTTCATCACCGATGAATTCTTTAGTTAGGATTGACCAATGACGATCTACACCTTCTTCGTGTGAAGTTGTTGTTTTCAAGATCATTGGGTAAGAAGGCCATGGCATATTCACAGTACGTTTTTCAGGTGGAATCGGCATGATTTCCACTTGCGTAACCGATGCGGCTTTATGACGGTTAGAAGTACCAACACAGTCAGACCCTGTATCACCACCACCGATAACCACTACATGGTCATCTGCGGCATGAATTTCTTCAGTCTTAAGATCCATACCGTTTGCACGGCGGTTATTTTGACCAAGGAATTCCATTGCAAAATGAACACCTTTTAAGTCACGACCAGGGATTGGTAGGTCACGAGGAACCGTTGAACCACCTGTTAATAACACAACGTCAAATTGCTTACGCAAATCTTTTGCATCAAAATCAACACCAATGTGTGCATTCACAACCATTTTAATACCAGCCGCTTCCATTACCGCAATCTTACGATCGATAATGTCCATACCTAGTTTAAAGTCAGGAATACCAAAACGTAATAAACCGCCTATTTTTTCATCGCGCTCATAAACCGTAACAGTGTGACCTGCTGAGTTTAATTGCTCTGCTGCTGCAAGACCTGCAGGGCCAGAACCGATGATAGCAATTGTTTTGCCGCTACGAGATCTTGGTATTTTTGGTTGAACATAACCATTCTCGTATGCTTTTTCTACAATTGTTTTTTCAATATTACAAATCGTAATAGGATCTTGGTTAATACCTAAAACACATGAAGTTTCACATGGAGCAGGACAAACACGCCCAGTAAATTCAGGAAAGTTATTCGTTGAGCTCAGGATTTCCCAAGCCTCTAACCAACTCTCGCGGTAAACCGCATCATTGAATTCAGGAATGATGTTACCAATTGGACAACCGTTATGACAAAACGGTACGCCACAGTCCATACAACGAGAGGCTTGGTCATTAATCTTTTTACCAAACACGTCGTTTTGCACAAACTCTTTATTATCTTTTAGACGCTCTTCAACCGATAATTTCGGTGGAAGTTCACGACCTAATTCTAAAAATCCAGTAGGCTTACCCATTATGCTGCTTCTCCTTTCACTCGAGCTGCTAATGCCGCTTTATAATCACGAGGCATCACTTTAACAACTTTTGCTAAGCTTGCTTCAACATCCGCTAAGAACTTAGCCGCTATATTAGACTCGGTAAGCTCTAAATGTTTAGTGACTTTTGCAATTAACAGGTCTTTATCTGCTTGATCTAGAGGATCGAGGTCAACCAGTTCCATATTACAATTAGCTGTAAACTTATCATCTTGGTCCCAAATATAAGCAACACCACCACTCATACCCGCCGCAAAGTTACGACCCGTAGACCCTAAGTTAATCATTATACCGCCAGTCATGTATTCACAACCGTGATCACCGATACCTTCAACAACCACTTCGGCACCCGAGTTACGTACACAGAAACGTTCACCAGCCATACCATTAATGTATGATTGACCAGATGTTGCGCCATAAAAACATACGTTACCAACGATAATATTATCTTTAGCAACTAATGTTGATGAGCGGTATGGATAAACCACGATTTGACCACCAGATAAACCTTTACCCCAGTAATCATTTGCATCGCCTTCAACAGTAAACTCAACACCCTTAGCAAGGAAACAACCAAATGATTGTCCAGCAGAGCCTTTGAATTTAACTTGCATCGATTTAGGCAAACCTTGGTCGTCATAGACTTTTGAAATTTCATTAGAAAGCATGGCACCACAAGAACGGTCGACATTAGTGATAGGGAATTCACCCGATACTGCCTCGCCTTTCTCTAACGCTGGTGCTGCTAACTCAATTAGTTTTCTATCTAATACTGCTTCAAGGTTATGATTTTGAGTTGTTTGGTTAAACATCCCATCTTCTTCTTTACCCTGTTGCTTGAATAGAATAGTACTTAAATCTAAGTTTTTATATTTCCAGTGCGTCACATCTTCGCGTACTTTCAAGTTTTGTGTTTGGCCAACCATTTCAGTGATTGATTTGTAGCCTAACATCGCCATGTTTTCACGCATGCCTTGAACCATATAACCAAAGAAAGTAACAACATCATCTACACGGCCGTCGAAACGTTCACGTAATGTTTTGTTTTGTGTTGCGATACCAACAGGACAAGTATTTAAATGACACTTACGCATCATAATACAACCTTCAACCACTAAAGCAGCAGTTGCAACGCCCCATTCTTCAGAACCTAGTAAAGCAGCAATTGTTAAGTCACGAGGTGTTTTCATCTGGCCATCAGCTTGTAACACAACACGGTTACGTAAACCGTTTTTCATTAGCGTTTGATGTGCTTCAGATAAACCTAGTTCCCATGGTAAACCAGCATGACGAATAGATGATAATGGTGATGCACCTGTACCGCCGTCAAAACCAGCGATTAAGATTACGTCAGCTTTTGCTTTAGCAACACCTGATGCAATCGTACCAACACCGGCTTCTGATACTAATTTAACGTTAACACGACCTTCGCGGTTAGCATTTTTCAAATCGTAGATAAGCTGCGCTAAATCTTCGATTGAGTAAATATCATGATGCGGTGGCGGTGAAATTAGACCTACGCCAGGAGTAGAGTGACGAGTACGACCAATCCAGTCATCAACTTTATGACCTGGTAATTGACCACCCTCACCTGGTTTAGCGCCCTGTGCCATTTTAATTTGGATTTCAGCAGCGTTTGTTAGGTAGTACGACGTAACACCAAAACGACCTGATGCTACCTGCTTGATAGCAGAACGTTCCCAATCACCATTTTCTTTTGGTTTGAAACGGATTGGATCTTCACCACCTTCACCAGAGTTTGACTTCGCGCCAATTCGGTTCATTGCTATCGCAAGTGTTGAGTGAGCTTCATGTGAGATAGAGCCAAAGCTCATCGCACCCGTTGCAAAACGTTTTAGAATTGATTCCGCTGGCTCGACTTCGTCAATTGAGATTGGACCTGTTTCTTTAGGTACAAATACAAATTGGCTACGTAACGTTGCTGCATCATCACCCTGTTTATCAACGGCTTCTGCGTATTGTTTGAACTGCTCATAATTTTTGTTACGAGTCGATTCTTGCAATAATGAAATCGTTGTTGGGTTAAATAAATGTTTCTCACCACGTTGTTTCCACTGGTATACACCGCCTACATCTAAACGTTGCACAGGTACTGCACGTAATGGGTAAGCAAAACGATGACGCACTAAAATTTCATGTGCAATATCATCAATTGATAAACCTTGAATACGCGTTACAGTGCCTTTGAAGTAATCATCAACTACTGCTTTGCTAATGCCCAATGCTTCAAATATTTGTGCACCTTGATAAGACTGAATCGTTGAGATACCCATTTTCGAGAAAATCTTCAACAGACCTGCGTCAATCGCATATTTGTAAGATTTAAAGATTTCATCAACAGATTTATCAGCTGGCAAACGTTTCTTATTTTGTAGATCAACAATCATTTCTTCAATTAAGTAAGCATTAACGGCAGAAGCACCGTAACCAATTACTGTTGCAAAATGATGTGTTTCACGTACGTCACCTGTTTCCACTACGATGTCACACATAGCACGTAGGCCACGTTTGATTAAGTAGTGATGTACCGCACCTGTTACTAACATAGCAGGAATAGGAGCATGGTCAGACGTTGCATTACGGTCAGAAAGAATGATGATTGAGTAACCATCGTGAATCGCATCTTCTGCGTAACGACAAATACGTGCTAGCGCTTTTTTCAACTTACCTGGCTCACCAGAAGCGGCAAAGAAAGTTTCTAATGTCTTAGCTTGTAAGTGCTTGTCATCCAGTGCATTAATTTTTTGTAATTCAGCATTACTTAATACAGGCGATTCCAGCTCAACTTTATGACAATGTTCTGGCGTTTCTGCCAGTAAATTTTTGTCTTTACCTAAATAAGTATTTAACGACATAACCATACGCTCACGAATCGGATCGATTGGAGGGTTAGTTACTTGTGCAAATAATTGTTTAAAGTAATGAGATAAATGTTGAGATTGATGTGACAGTACCGCTAACGGCCAATCCACACCCATTGCACCTAATGGCTCTTTACCATCAAGTAACATCGGTAGAATAATGTCATTAACTTCTTCAGAAGTTACACCAAACGATTGTAAACGTTTTAACAATTTACCCGCATCTGGTTGGATATTACGCTCTAATGCTGCAGGCTGATCTTCTAATTTAACTAAGTTATTTTGTAACCAAGTTTCATAAGGTTTTCTTGCTGCAATGCCATCTTTCACTTCATCATCAGAAATGATACGGCCTTGTTCAAGGTCAGCAACAAAAATACGACCAGGTTGTAAACGACCGCGTAACTTAATGTTTTCAGGGTCAATTTCAACAACACCTGATTCAGATGCCATCACTAGGAAGTCATCTTTTGTCACTGTATAACGAGATGGACGTAAACCATTACGGTCAAGTGTTGCACCTACTTGTACACCATCGGTGAAACAAACAGAAGCTGGGCCATCCCAAGGTTCCATTAGATTTGCGTGGTATTGGTAGAAAGCACGACGCTTAGGATCCATACTTTTATTTTCTTGCCAAGCTTCAGGGATCATCATCATCAATGCATGAGGAAGACTACGGCCAGACAGCACTAATAATTCTAATGCCATATCAAAGCTTGCAGAGTCAGACATACCATCAGTACAGATTGGCATTAACATGTCTAATTCAGAACGAGTGAAGAACTCAGCTTCAAGCAAAGCTTCACGCGCTTTCATCCAGTTGATATTACCGCGAACCGTATTAATCTCGCCATTGTGAGCAATGTAACGGAACGGTTGGGCTAAACGCCAACGTGGGAATGTGTTTGTTGAGAAACGAGAATGAACCAATGCAAGTGCAGTCACCATACTTGGATTTTGTAAATCTAAGAAATATTGTGGCACTTGTTCAGTGGTTAATTGACCTTTATATACAATCGTTTTGTAAGAGAAAGTGTTAATGTAAAAGTTATCTTTAATGCCATTAACAGACTCTAAACAAATGCGTGTTGCATAATTACGTAGAATAAATAATTTACGTTCTAATACAGCAGGTTCCATATCAGGACCGCCAGTCACGAACATATGTTCAAACTGTGGTTCGCTGCTTAATGGATCAGCACCAATCATTGAATTATCGGTAGGTAGTACACGGTAACCAATCACTTCAAGAGAAAGACGTTCAGCAGTTCTTGCTAAAATTTCGCGACAATGGTCACGATGATTTTCATCTTTAGGGAATAGAATGGTTCCTACGCCGTACTGATCAAATTTAGGAAGGGTAATGCCTTCTTTTAATGCTTCTGTTACTAAAAACTCATGTGGTTTTTGTAAAAGAATACCCGCGCCATCACCACTACATGGATCGCAACCTTGACCACCACGGTGTTCCATACGCGCTAGCATATCTAAAGCTTGTGTCACAATCTTGTGAGACTTGCTGTTTTTTAGATGTGCGACGAAACCGATACCACAAGCATCATGTTCCAGTTCAGGCACATAAAGGCCTTGAGCGTTTTGCTCTATATTAGTCATAAACATGTCCTTCAAGATAAAACAGTAATGTTACTTAACTGTAAGATCTAATGTTTTCGAAGTGCTACACACGACTTGTAATTGAGTTACCAAAAACAAGCAATTAATTTTTTTACTTTTTTTGTAAAGGAAACTACTTTCTTATGAAAAGTGCACTTAACAAAAACTCCCTTGACCAAGAAATAACGCGCATAAGAGCAGTACAAGCACAGGGCTTATACATTATTTCTTGAAATCACCCTACTGTTAAAGGTGTAATTTTGTCTGTATTCTATCTTTTAAGCGGCATAAAATCCAATTTTCTTATTCACTTCCCCCGCACTCTCGTGTTAAAGCAATGTTAACCGCATCAGAACCCTTGTGATCACCCTGTTAAAGCCTATGATCCACTAGGAATAAAGCGAGATGGGAGATGACGTCTAAAGATAATGATAAAGATAACTACTAACAAAGGTAGACTCAAACGCTATAAGACACTTACTTTATGAATTTATATTTACGAATAATGCATATAAATTCACAAAAAAATCAACTTAACACCGTTTGATAAAGTAAAGATATCACCATAAGATGCTTAACGGCTAGATTTTATTGTCATTAACTAAATTACAGCGCAACTAAAGACAAGATTCGCTTTAGACAGTAAAAAGCGTAAAATGTTTTTTTATCATAAATCACGGCTACCCATGAAATCGCATCCTTTTTTACAAAAACCTGAAAGTTTATTACTTGTAATGGCTTTTATCATGCCATTAGTATTTTCCGTATGGATGGTGTTGTTGAATAACTTTGTGGTTGAAAAAGCAGACTTTACGGGTGTTGAAATAGGAATTTTACAAAGTTTACGTGAAATCCCCGGCTTTTTAGCTTTTACTGTCATTTATGTTCTCTTATTTATTAAAGAGCAACGCTTAGCGATCCTCTCTTTGGGCATAACGTCGGTAGGTGTTGCTATTACAGGCTACTTCCCACAGGTAATGGGCTTATATTTAACGACTATGTTAATGTCGATCGGGTTTCATTATTTCGAAACAGTTAATCAATCGCTCACCCTGCAATGGATCAATAAATCAGAAGCAGCGCATTTCATGGGCCGAATACTTTCTGTTAAAGCCATTGCTTCATTACTCGCTTATGCCAGTGTTTGGGTTTTGATGGACCACTTCAAAGTAAGTTATGAAGTCACTTATTTATTATTTGGTGGATTAGGCTTAATATTAACGCTCCTTTTAGCTTCAGCTTTTAAACAATTCCCGCCACTTACCGAACAAAGCAAAAAGTTCATAATAAAAAAACGCTATTGGTTGTATTACGCACTGACTTTTTTCAGTGGCGCTCGTCGACAGATTTTTGTGGTATTTGCTGGTTTCCTAATGGTAGAAAAATTTCACTACAGCGTCGCTGAGATCAGTGCATTATTCTTAATTAATTATGTTTTTAATTGGTTGTTTGCCGCTAAAATTGGCAAACTCATTGCTTATTTCGGAGAGCGTTCCGTACTTATTTTCGAATATTTAGGGCTAATTATTTTATTTATTGCCTACGGTTTAGTTGAAAACAGCACTATTGCTGCTTCGTTATACGTTATTGACCACCTCTTTTTTGCGCTAGCAATTGCCATTAAAACTTACTTTCAAAAAATAGCAAATCCAGAAGATATAGCGGCGACGGCTGGTATTAGCTTTTCAATTAATCATATTGCAGCGGTGGTGATCCCTGTATTATTAGGTTTGGTTTGGATAGCTAACCCATCGTGGGTATTTTACTGCGGAGCAGGCTTTGCACTTTGTTCTTTGAGCCTTTCTTTTCTGATTCCTAACAACCCTTCGAAGGGCAACGAATTTACATATCAAACAAGAGAAGCCTGAAAGATGGAAGAGTTTGCACAAAACGTCTATACCATTTTGTCTTATTTAGACGAAGGTAAGTTAATAACCTATGGGCAACTAGCGAAACAAGCCGGCTTTCCTCTTCATTCCCGCCATGTTGGCAAGGTACTAGCGAGGCTACCTAAAGATTCCCGCTTACCCTGGTTCAGGGTGGTGAATTCGCAGGGTAAAATATCTTTAATAGGCGAGGCATTTATCAGGCAAAAGGCTTTATTGGAAAAAGAAGGTATAGAAATAACTGACCAAGGTAAAATTGTAAAATTTAAACAGTACTTGGATTAAATATCAGTTAAAGCTAATTAACTACGAGGTTACGAATTTAAGGTGAAAAACTTCAAGCAAAAGCGAATTAACCACGAAGGCACGAAGTTAAAAGAAGTAAACCTTAAAACAATACAAAAGTTGCTACTTAATTTCTCAGTTTATTTTTTCTTCGTGCTCTTCGTGCAGCGTAGCGGCTTCGTGGTTGCTTAGGTCTTAAATCAAAAGCCATTTAACCACGAAGGCACGAAGTGAAAAGAAGTAAACCTTAAAAAATACAAGAATAAATACCTTTAAATATTTTCTGCTTGTTCTTTTCTTCGTGCTCTCTGTGCAGCGTAGCGGCTTCGTGGTTGCTTAGGTCTTAAAATCAAAAACCATTTAACTACGAAGGCACGAAGTGAAAAGAAGTAAACCTTAAAAAATACAAGAATAAATACTTTTAAATATTTTCTGCATGTTCTTTTCTTCGTGCTCTCTGCGCCGCGGCTTCGTGGCTGCTTAGGTCTTAAAGTCAAAAGCCATTTAACCACGAAGGCACGAAGTTAAAAGAAGTAAACCTTAAAACAATACAAAAGTTGCTACTTAATTTCTCAGTTTTTTTTTCTTCGTGCTCTTCGTGCAGCGTAGCGGCTTCGTGGTTGCTTAGGTCTTAAAATCAAAAGCCATTTAATCACGAAGGCACGAAGTGAAAAGAAGTAAACCTTTAAAATTCGAGAATAAATATCTTTAAATATTTTCTGCTTGTTCTTTTCTTCGTGCTCTCTGTGCAGCACCGCGGCTTCGTGGTTAGTTGGTTTTAAAATCAAAAGCGATTTAATCACGGAAGCACGAAGTAAAAAGAAGGAAACC
>NZ_JALAAB010000011.1:0-142332 GCF_037546705.1 Vibrio sp. 2-Bac 85
ACTTCTTGGGCTGCCAAGTCTTGCTTTGGGTGCTTCGAACGAGAAGTTATCCAAACGATACCTAGCTCTTTCATTAAACGGTAAATATTTCTTACACAGTAATTTACATTAAAGGTGTCTTGGATATATTTTTGAATGTCTTTACCCATTAAACGACCTCCCTGCGCTTTGACAGCATGACTTATTACGTATTCTTTTAATTGAGATTTTTGCTCATTACTTAAACGAGAAGGCTGACCAGTAGCTTTCTTTAATGCTAACGCATCAAATCCACCCGATAGATATTTTGTTATCCATTCGTTAACTAATCGACGACTTACATTTAATATCCCAGCAATGGATGTTCTAGAGTGACCATCATGGAACTTTTGCACAGCCAAATAGCGCAGTTTAAGGCTAGCATTATTTGTGTATGGAATTTTTATTTTGGAAATATTATTCATATGATAATCGAGCAATTAATGGTAAATGCATAATATCACATTAGATCACCAATTAAATTCCTTTGGTATAATAGGCAAAAGCACCCCTCTAGGATTACTCGTGAAGTTATCCTAGAGGGGTGCTATAACCGTGATCATTTAAGATGCAAAACCAGCGAGCCGTGAGGTCAATGCTTACCGGCGATACTCCCTTGTAATTTTTACATTAACGCATGTAATAAAAACAAAGTGAGTTTACTAAAAAGCCACCTAAAAAAACTATAACAATTAAAAATCAACAACTTACAGTTTTGGCATAATAATCGCTAATCTATATTACCTAATCAAAAAGGAGAAAATGATGAAAAACTCAATTCGTTCAATTATTGCACTTACTTTGTTCACTGCAGGTTCAACAGCCGTATTCGCAGACAATACATGGGAAGATAAATCTAAAGATGCATGGTTAGATGGTAAAGCAGAAACAACGCTTTTATTTAACAGTCATTTAAACTCTTTTGATATTAATACCGATGTGCAAGACCGTGTTGTGATCCTAACGGGTAAAGTAGATAGCACCGTAGATAAATCTTTGGCGGAAGAGCTAGTAGCAAGCCTTGAAGGTGTTGATTCAGTTGACAACAAACTTTCAGTGATTAATAAAGAACAAGATAGTGAATTGGTTGCTTCGTTAACCGACTCAAAAGTTGAAGCCGTGGTTAAAAGTAAATTATTAATGTCATCGGACGTGAGCGGAACAAGCATCGAAGTTGAAGTGCTTAATGGCGTAGTGATATTAACCGGTGAAGTTGACTCAGACAGTGAAGAAGAATTAGCAGTGATGATCGCTAAAAACAGCGAAGATGTGAAATCTGTTATAAACAAATTAGAAGTTGCTGACAGTTAAATATTAATCAGTGCTCAAGAATCAAATAAAGCATACTTCGGTGTGCTTTTTTCATGCACATAAAGCCATTACTAATTCAAAGCCATTTAAAAACTATTTAAAAGCTATCTAAACCTTTTGATTAAATCATACAAACCTCCCTATCAAATTCTAAAGTATTAATGCCTATATCTTAAGGAGTAATTTGTATAAAGATCTTTAACTAATTAATAATACACAATAAAAAATCTTCCTTTTAAACGAGGCAGGTTGTTAAAAAGTCGATATTTGAATAAAAATGTGTAATCACTTGCCGTTAAAAATTGCTAGTATGTGACATTATAAAATATTTTAGTGATAGGCAAAAAGTCTATTGAATGACCATAAAGGATGACCGTGTTAAATATATTATTAGTTGATGACGATGAAGAGTTTACAAGTGTAGCATGTCATATTATTGAGTTTCTTGGGCATGACATCATGACGGCTAATTCTTTACAGGAAGCGTATCAGATACTAGAAAATAATGACTTTGAGCATATTTTTTTAGACTTTATGTTGCCCGATGGAAGCGGCTTGCACTTAATTGATTACATTAATAAGTCTGATCAAACACCTTATATCACACTGATCACAGGACACCCCTTAGTAAAAGGGATGTTAGACAGCTTATGTGGCCCTAAAATAGACTACCTTGCTAAACCTTTACAACGTGAAGATTTAGAACAAGCGCTTTCACACAAAAGTCCCAAAGCAACAAATAAAAAACATAATTCATCGTTACCAAATAAACATTTTGGTTGTTTAATTGGTGAGTCCGATGCGATGAAAGCGCTTTATACCATGATTGAACGTGTTTCTTTGACACAGGCTAATGTGATGTTGATGGGAGAGAGCGGCGTTGGTAAAGAGGTTGTTGCACAAGCTATTCATAGCGCGACTAATAAAGTGAACAATACAGATCATCAACTGATAGCAACCAACTGTGGCGCTTTAAGCAAAGAGCTCATTGTAAGTGAATTGTTTGGTCATGAAAAAGGTGCTTTTACGGGAGCAATTGCTAAAAAAGAAGGCGTATTTCAACGTGCAGGTGATGGCACTTTATTTTTAGATGAAGTGACTGAAATGCCAATTGATATGCAACCGAATTTATTACGTGTATTAGAGAATAAAAAAGTCACCTCGGTAGGTGGTACCAAAGAAGTAACGGTTAATTGCCGTGTTATTTCAGCCTCTAATCGCAGCGTTGCAGAGATTGCAGAGAAGAAATGTTTACGCGAAGATATCTATTTTAGGTTGGCAGTTTTTCCTATTGCGATCCCTGCTTTACGCGAACGTAAAGAGGACATCCCTTTATTAGCCCATACTTTTTTGCATGAACTTAATGAAGAGAATAACCGCCAGTACCAATGGCAAGCGATACAATTACAACGCCTTATGGACTATGACTGGCCAGGTAACGTACGAGAATTGCGTCATGCCATTCATCGCGCTTTTATTATGTCAGATCCACAGTCGACATCGATTGAGTTACCAACAATATTCAGGTCGCCTTTCTCTTCGATATCAGAAAGTAGCCACAGTGTAAGTGCAGGGCAAACCATAGAAGATGTTGAAAAAGAATTAATCAAAGTCACCTTAAAAGATGTAAATGGTAATAAATCACTGGCAGCTGAGATGCTAGGCATTAGTACTAAAACCTTATACAACCGCCTGCATGCCTATGGCGAATTTAAAGAGTAAAGTATTTGAGCAAGCCATTTGTATAAGCGCTGAGTTAGCAACTAAAACGAAAGCTGAGTGAGGTTCTATTTTCAAAGACTTCTACGTTAAATCATTAACTAATAGATAAGGTTACTTAAGTAATGAGTGAGCAAGTAAACAACAGTGAAGCAAAAAAAATCAATGAACTAATTCATGATGCCCGTGCCCCATTAAATAGAATTTCAATGCAGGCAGAGATGATTAAATTAGTACTTGAAAATAATATGCCAATCGAAAAAGCATTAGAAGCCGCTGATAAAATTCTTATTTCGTGCCAACAATGTAGCGAGTCTTTAGAGTACATTGCAAATAAAAAATCGGATTAATTGTGGCTAGATAAATCTAAGGTAAATTAAGTTTTAACTTATCTTTAAAAACGCTTTTAAAGCAAATATATAGGAAAATAAATGACATCGATTGCTCGCCTATTAGATAACAAACGAATTTCATGGGCATTAATCTACTTTATCGTCATCGGCATGATCACTATTAATGTCGTATTAGCATTAAAAACAATCGATGAACTAGCAAAAACACAGAAAAGCTTAACCAACACAGGGGAAGTTATTTTAGCCTTAGATAAATTACATATACTTGTTTTATCAGCAGAAACTGGGCAACGTGGCTATTTATTAACTGAAGATGAAGAATATTTAGCACCCTACCAAGAAGCGCTTTCATTAGTATTAAGTCAAATTCTAAAAGTCAAAGCACTGCAGTTAGATATGGTCGCTAATAAAGAAAAACAACAAGTATTGTTGAAGCTCGTTGAAACAAAATTAGATGAACTGACCTACACCGTTGAACTCGCCCTAAACGACAAAGAAAAAAGTGCTATTCGCGCAGTAATGACGGGTAGAGGTAAAAACCTTTATAGCGAAATCAAAACTTATTTTGATGAATTACAAAGTGCTGAAGTTCAATATCGTTATAACCTATACAAAAAACTCAATAAAATTGAAAAAGAAGCACAGGTGACCTTTAGTATCTCCGCTATCACCAGTTTTTTATTATTATTTGGATTATGGTTTTTAGTACGTATTAATAATAAAACAGAGCAACAATACAAAGATAATTTAGAGCAACAAAATGAAAAACTAGCCGATGAAGTGAGAGAGCGCACCAAAGAGTTAACTCTGTACTCCGAAGAGTTATCACGCAGTAACCGAGAATTAGAAGACTTTGCTTTTGTGGCATCACATGACTTGCAAGAGCCGTTAAGAAAAATTAGGGCTTTTGGTGATCGCCTGATGACCACCTACGCTACTGAAATTGACCCTAAAGGTCAGGATTACCTTCAACGAATGTATAATGCGGCAGAACGGATGTCGAATTTAATCAATGACCTACTCGAATATTCTCGTATTAATACTCGAGGTAAGCAATTTGTAAATGTTGCGCTAGATGAAGTATTAGAAGCCGTATTAGATGATTTAGAAGTGGCCGTTGAAGAAAGTAAGGCGGAGATCATAGTAACCTCATTACCCGTGATAAATGGTGATAAATCACAACTTGATCAACTATTTTTGAACCTGCTAAGCAATGCAATAAAATTCAAAAAAGAAGCCGTTTCACCGCATATCAATATCAATTACAAAGAAACCATGGTCTACGACCCGCAATTAGAAACCGACAGTTTATGGTATGAAATCATCGTAAAAGATAACGGCATTGGTTTTTCACAAGAGTTTGAAGATAAAATATTTATCCCATTCCAACGTTTACATGCACGTACTCAGTATAAAGGAACAGGCATTGGTCTAGCGGTATGTAGACGTATCGTAGAGCGCCATGGCGGTATTATTTCAGTACAAAGTGAGGTTGATGTAGGCACTGAATTTACAATCAAAATCCCACATGATTTTACTTTTACAACAACCAGTTAAGGTTACATAAATGAATACAAAAGCAATTACCATTTTAATCGCAGATGATGATGAAGATGATCGCCTATTAGCTCAAGATGCGCTAGCAGAAAGCCGTGTATTAAATAAACTGCATTGTGTTGAAGACGGTGTTGAATTACTTGAATATTTAAACCGAGAAGGTCAATACCAAGATAAATGCAACTCACCAAGACCTGATTTAATATTACTAGACCTTAATATGCCGCGTAAAGATGGACGCGAGGCGCTTAAAGAGATTAAAGAGAACCCAAACTTAAAGGGTATTCCGGTAGTTATTTTAACCACTTCAAAACAAGAAGAAGACAAAATTAAGGGCTATAACTTAGGCGCTGCGTCGTATATTACTAAGCCCGTTAATTTTGAAGGTTTAGTTGAATTGATGAAAGTATTAGGGAAATATTGGATTGAGTTTGTTGAATTTCCTGTTTCTAATGATGATTAACCGCTTCTTGTAATAACCAATTTTTCTAGCGCTAATTGTTGTTCGTATTAATTGTTAGCGTTAGTTGTTAGTGTTAGTTGTAAACGTTAGTTATTTTAAAAATGCTTGAGTTACTTGTCCGTAAAGCAACAGAACTCATCACTTACTGTCTGAAAATATATGGCTAGTACTTAACTAGCCTCTAAATAGCGCCGAAGTAGTACTCTGTAACGCCTGAACCAAGCGCTTTAAAAGCTGAATTCAATTTAAATTATAATCAATGAAGACTTAGCCATGACTGAATCTATAAAAAGAGTATTGCTGGTAGAAGATGATGAAGATGATTACCTATTAACCAGTGACTATCTTCAACAGGTCTCCAATTATCAATTTGAAATTCAATGGACAGATAGTGCCGTTGAAGCTTTAGTCTTACTCAAACAAAATAAACACGATATCTGTTTACTTGATTTTCAACTTGGCTCATTGAATGGTTTAAAAGTGTTAAAGCAAGCGATTAATGCAGGCTGTACCATTCCTATTATTATGTTGACTGGGCAGTCGGATAGCCAATTAGATAATAATGCGCTGGATGCCGGCGCGGTTGATTACGTTATCAAGTCAGAACTTAATACCACGCGTTTTCACCGTGCGATTCGCTATGCACTTTCTCGTAAAGAAGTTGAAAATGAACGCTTAGAGCGCATTAAAGCAGAGACTAAAAACCGTTCCAAAGATAAGTTTGTTGCACATCTAAGCCATGAACTACGAACTCCCCTGACCTCTATTTTGGGGTATACGGAACTTTTATTATCGCACCAGGAAAATACCCATATTAAGTCTGAATTAAATACGATATTAAATAATGGTAAGCATTTATTAGGGCTGTTAAATAACGTATTAGACCTCTCTAAAATAGCCGCAGATAAATTAGAATTAAATAATGCAGATATTGCCTTAGACAACTTTATTACAGACCTGTACGCGTTAATGTCAGTGACCGCAGAAGACAAAGGTATTTCACTAAATATCAACACAACCACCCCACTACCACTTGAAATCAATGCCGATCCTATTCGTTTAAGGCAAGTATTTATAAACTTGATTCATAACGCCATCAAGTTTACCGATAATGGGGCCGTGACCATTGATATCTGGTTACAAACAGAGGCGGATAAAAATACCTTATATTTCACTATCACCGATACAGGTATTGGTATTCCTCAACATTTATTAAAAACCATCTTTAAACCCTTTGAGCAAGTTGAAGACATTGTTTCTCGTAATGAGGAAGGAGCGGGATTAGGGCTAGCCATTTGCTGCGAATTATTAAAAAAGATGGATGGCACAATAAAAGTTGAATCAGAGGAAAATGTTGGCAGTAAATTCATTATTAGTTTGAATCTTGGTGACTTATCTAATACACCTATTGAACCATTTGCCTTTAACCCTATCAACGCGCAAGCACCTGAGGCTACTCTGCCGCAAATAAGCGGACGTATTTTAATTGTTGATGATATAAAAGATATTAGAAACTTAATTGGCTTTATTTGCCGCTCCTTTGGGTTAAGTGTTTACTATGCAGTTAATGGTGGCCAAGCAGTTACTAAAATCATCGAAGCACAGGTACAAGGGACGCCCTTTGATAGCATCTTGATGGATATTCATATGCCAGTGTTAGATGGTAAACGAGCCATTGCCAAATTAAGAAGCATGGAGATCGCCACACCGGTTATCGCGGTTACAGCTGCCACCATGAAGGGTGTTGATCAAGAACTAAAATTGCTCGGTTTTAATGATGTAGTGGCAAAACCGGTAGATAGAGAAGTATTATATCGAGCATTAATAAATTGTTTAGGCATCAATATAAGCTCTTCTGATACTAAAACTGAAATTGAAGCTGAAACTGAAACAATTGGCAACGCTTCGTCAGCACTTGTTAATACTAAAGATGGCCATTTAATCGCGCCGCAACAAACAAAAAACAACTCAATCGATGATCAACTGAATACGAATAATCTGAGCAATACTTCAGCAATAAGCTCTCAATCGACAGCACAGAATTTAGAGGCTGCCGAGGTATCAAAACGGTTTTTAATTATTGAAGACGATCAAGATGCCGCTCAAATAACTGCATTATTACTGAATAACCTCAATGTACAAACGCAAATTGCGCACAGCGCCGCTGAAGCGATATCTTTATTAACCAGTAAAGATCAACCAACTAAAGATGATCTATACGACCGTATTTTACTGGATATCAATTTACCCGATGCAAACGGGTTAGCTTTTTCAAAGGAATTACGCTTGTTATTGCCAGATAGTAAAATAACCATCATCAGCGGTAATGAAATTAGCACTGAAACCTTAACCGAGTTTGCGATTGACCAAGCGTTATTAAAGCCCATCAATTTAGCGATGCTTAAAAGTATTATTTAACTTCTATTTAACTTCGAGTTAAATCTTGAAGTAGTTTTAACTTTTTAGCTAAATCGCTAAAGCTACTGCATCACTAAACTACTCCCCTATTACATCACTACACCGATAACCATTGCTTATTATTAGCGATGGTTATCGGTGCAATTTATTAACAATAAATTAAATGCCTCTAAAGATTATTCGACCTACTATTCCCATAACCTATCAACTCTCATAACCTATCCAATCTAACCAATCAAACCAATCAAGCTCACTAGCCTATCAATTTCAATAACAGCCTTCCTCGCAGTATTGAAACAGCAACGACAATAGAGTAATTCACGCCTTCTTTGCTCTGCAAACTTTACATTTTATCTTGTAAAGTTTACTTCAACTCATTTTCAAAAAAACAGGAAAAACATTTTAAAACTTTAAAATCAATCACTTAAAAACTGGCACGTATCTCGCAATATGTATATCAACAACATCATTCAACATACAAAAAAAGGAGCGTCACATGTTAGGTTGGGCATTAACTTTCTTTATCGTCGCAATTATCGCAGGTGTGTTAGGTTTTGCAGGAATAGCCGGAGCAGCGGCAGGAATAGCTAAAATAATATTCTTTGTGTTTGTCGTATTACTGGTGATTTCATTAATTGCTAATGCGCTAAGAGGTCGAACACCAAAGCTTTAAGGATTTGAATGTTACGCATTTAAGCAAATCTATTTTATACACATTAAACATTTGAACTTTAAACATTAAAGTGAATCTATATCACATAAATTAATTATTACTGGAGATCGACTATGAACTTTAACAAACAAAAAACACTATTAGTATTAACACTGGCTTCAACATTAGGTTTAGCGGCTTGTAGCGATGATAGCGCAGAAACAGCAGGCGAAAACATTGACGAAGCAGCTGCAGAAACTAAATCATTTGCAGAAAACGCTGGCGATAATCTTGATACGCTTGTCTCAGATACTAAAAATGCAGCGGGAGAAGCTGGCGATACACTAACCGAAGCTGTCTCTGATTCTAAAGATGCCGCTAGCGATGCAGGTGACAAAATAAAAGACGCAGCGACTGATACAGGTAATGCAATAGAAGATGCCTGTGAAGATGTTAAAGGTAAATTAGGCGCTGAAGATAAAGACTGTTAATCACTAAGCCATAACATATTAAGGTGAACTAAAAACTAACTACCTTTTAGCCTAATATAGCTTTAAGCATAGCCTTAAGAATAACTTCAAGCATGGCTTAAAATATCACTAAAATATGCTAATAGTTAACAAAAATGCATCGTGCTAATACACGATGCATTTTTTATTGGGCTTTGTAAGTTGCAAACATATCATAAAGCCAAAAATAACAATCTAGTATCGGGGAGATATACAAAGTTTTTGATGCCCTTTTTCACTTCACTTTTAATTCACTTTTCACTTTAGCTAGAATAACAGCGTTACCAGACAAAGCTTATTCAACTCAAACATTAAGCTGGATAACAACGCTTCAATACTGACATCGCATCATTCAATGCCTTAGTCGTTTCAACACACCCACCTTTATCGGGATGGTATTTTGCCAATAATTGTCGATAGCGCTTTTTAATAATCACTAAATCACAGGGTTCTTGTAAATCAAGTAAAGCTAATGCGCTGTCCTTTTCACTATTGTCTCCCATATTAAGCCAAAAACTGTCTAATAGATTATCGACATCTTCACTTGATGTATCGTGAAAATTTTTGATATCCAAATAATAATCCCTTAATGGATCATGATTTGCCAACTCAAGGTGTAGATTATACTTAGGGTCATTAGCTCTATTTTGCTGACCTTGCTCGGCAGGTAAAAATTGAATATTTAAGGCTTCGATAATAAGCATGCCCTCTTGAGCTGCTTGTAATTGATCATTTAACTTATAGAGTGCATGAAATAAAAGAAAGTGTTTCTGAAAGAGGTCTAAGTTATCAAAGAAGGTGGCATTTCTAGAAAAAGGTTCTTTTTTCGAGTAAGCCGTATCTATCGAATTTGCTTGCGGCTCTTGTTCTGGTGGTGTTTTTGGTGCCGATTCAGGCGTTTTTTTTGGAGATTCTTGTGGGGGTTGTTGTGGACATTGTTGCTGCTGTAACATTGTTAACAGATCATACTCTTTGATCCCTTGCGGATAACCTTTAAGCATTTTTAATAAACGACTGTTGTGATAGCTATTTTTTTGTTCCTTGTTTTTCTGCTCACTTTTATAATCATTGCTTTGTTGATAATCACTTTGCTGTTCACTTTGTTGATGCTGACTCACTAACACTGCTCCCTTTCATGAACTTATACCCCTTAAGCTAATATCATTAACCGCAATACAAGAAATATATGTTTAGCTCTTATTTATAAATTTGCACTTATACCACTACAACCATAAGCGTAGCAGATTTAAATCATCTTATAGTTAGATTAAAGAAGTCTTGAATTCAAGAAGTATAAGTCGATATCTCTTTCTTTAATAACAACTCTATTTCTTTAATAACAACAACGAAGGTGTTTGCTTTTCGGCATTATCAATTTTGAATCGGGTATAATAAAAGTGATTTGCAGGTTCCTTAGCTATTTAATCGCCTATAACTTAATAGTTCTGATCAATGGTACGAAACGTCAAATTAATACGTGCTGTAGTGACTTTTTTAGTCGGTGGTAATCGATGTAACCAGTGAGTTTGGGTTGCGCCTTTCATGACTAATAAACTGCCATGTTGTAAGAAAATCGACTTCGTATCTTGGTTTACTCTATGTTTAAAAGAAAACTTACGCTCTGCACCAAAACTTAATGAAGCAATTGCCCCATTCTTTTGTAAATCAGTTTCACTGTCGTTATGCCAAGCCATCCCTTCTTCACCAGTACTATAGAGGTTTAATAAACAAGAATTAAATTGATGCCCCGTTGCTTCTTCTACCCTCTTTTTTAATACTAGCAGTTCAGGCGTCCAGGGTAAGGCGACTTTCGTCATATTAGAATAAGTGTAATTAAAAGATTCATTAGCATACCAAGCGACCTTTCTTTTAGTCACAATCACTTCACCTAAAATATTTGCTTGGTCATGTTTCCATTGAATGGTGTTAAGCAAGATATCAAAGAAATCATTCGCTTCATCAAAGGGAATTAACAGTCCATGGTACTCTACGATCCCATCGTAATTGATAATGTTAATCGGCGACTCTTCTAGCGCTGAAAATAAGTCTAGATTGTACATTCTATTTCCTCTTTTAAAGCAAACTCATCACTAAGCTAATATTTGTAAAACTTCACTATTTTCTACAATACTTCACTATTTCCTACAAAACAGCACTATTCTCTACAAAACAGCACTATTCTCTACAAAACTTCAGTATCTTCTAGAAAGCTTAATATAAAGAAATAACGACAAAAATATAATAGCAGCCCCTATCAGCTTTTGTGTTTCAAGTATTTCTCCAAGCACCAGCATACTCATGAGCAGTGTCCAAATGGGTTCTAAAATCATGATTAATGCGGCGGTTTCGATCTTAATTGAAAGTTGTCCCATGGTTTGTAATAAATAACGGATTGAAGTCGCAACAACAGCAGAAATAACGAACCAAACTATCACGTAATTGGTTAATTCAAAATGAGCTTGTTCGCTAAACACAGCAAAAAGTGCAGTAAAAATACCTACCGTCAATAACTGTATAAAGATAGAGATAAGCGGTTTAACACTGCTGGACATCTTTTTATTAAATACAAAATGCATAGACAGTAACGCAGAAGCAAGTAAAAAACACCATTGGCTTTTCTCTACCTGCCAACCATTAGACAGTGTCATCAACATCATGCCAGCAATCGCAATAGGTAACGCGAACCAGAATGCTCTGCTAGGACGTTGACGAAAAAACAACCATGAAGTAAAAGGCGCAATAATCATCGCTAAACTCATGATAAAGGCCCCTTCAGAGACGCTTGCTGTAATAGACATCGCATATATCCAGACCTTCATTGAAGCGGCTAAAATAAGGCCAACGGAACACACTGATATAACTTGTTTGAAGTTTAAGCGTAATACTTTTTTGTAACAAAAAGGAAATAAGATAAGACTCGCGAACAAAAATCGAACCGATAAAAAGATGTCACCCGGTACTGACTCAATCACTATTTTAGAAGCAATCCAACCAACAGCTGCTAGCAATGTAGCTAATAATAAATGAAACTCTCCGCGCATCGGTTTTCTCTTTTTAGTTGTTTTATTTTTACGTTTTATAAACACAAAAAAGCAACCAGACTGTTCCGTAAGGTTGCTTTTAATAAACTGAATGACTAGTCACGCTAGTTTAACTGAGTCACAATAATTAGCTTAACTTATTTGTAACATTCAGATTAACTATGCTTAGATTTATTCTGGTTTAATTTCCGAGGTATAGCTTTTTAAAGTATAGTTTTTAAGGTATAGCTTTCTGAGGTATACCTTTTTAAGAGATAGCTTAGCTTACTCAGGCTGACTATATTCAGGATAATCCGTTAAGCCTTTTTCAGCGCCACCGAATAACGACTCTGGATCATGAGCTGCTAATGGGTATCCATTTTTAATACGATTTGGTAAGTCGGGGTTAGACACAAATGGACGCCCAAAACCAATCATATCAGCCAATCCACTTTTAATAGCTTGCTCGCCTTTTTCAGCATCATAACGTCCCGCGTAAATTAATGTACCTTGATAAGCTGCGCGAACATTTTCTTTAAATAATAAAGGTGTTTCAGGTGCATCATCCCAATCCACTTCTGCAATATGAATATAAACAATATTATGCGTATTCAATAATGCAGCGGCGGCGCTATAAGTTTCAACGGGCGTTGCATCAACCGTACCATTTAATGACGTAAACGGGGCTAAACGAACACCCACACGATCTGCGCCAATAGCATCAGCCATTGCAGCAACCACTTCACTTAAAAAACGCAGGCGATTTTCAATACTACCGCCGTATTCATCAGTACGATTATTAGCGTTTGAATCAATGAATTGATTGATTAAATAACCATTAGCAGCATGCAACTCAATACCATCAAATCCCGCTTCAAGAGCATTCAGTGCCGCTTGACGATATTCTTCAATAACAGCTTTAATATCCGCTTTCGTCATTTGACGAGGTTCAACTACATCAACAAAACCAGGCGCGCCAACACCGTCATCAACAAATACTTTTACATTTTCAGCTTTTAAAGTAGAAGAAGAAATCGGTTGAACACCGCCCGTGTTATCTGGGTGTGATACTCGACCAACATGCCAAAGCTGAGCAAACATAACACCGCCTTTTTCATGTACGGCATCTGTTACTTTTTTCCAACCTGCAATCTGTGCTGCACTATAAATACCCGGTGTCCAAGCGTAGCCTTGACCTAATGCAGAAATTTGTGTGCCTTCACTAACAATAAGCCCTGCACCTGTGCGTTGTGAATAATACTCAGCCATTATTTCATTCGCTTCATTTCCCGGTTGAGTAGCACGAGAGCGTGTCATCGGAGGCATTACAATACGGTTTTTTAATGAAATTTTGCCTAATTGAAGTGGTTGAAAGAGTAAATCTGTCATTATAATTTCCTTTAAAAGTTATTCAGCTTGGCATTAAGATTCACTTTGAATCAATTCTGTTTGATATTCATCGGAGTCTTTATTAAAAGTAATATGAGTGATTCCACCTTTAATAGTGCCGAGTCACTTTTTTACCTGTTGCATTTACCTTGCTGCAAGCTGCGTAAATATCTTCAACGCCAAGCGTAATGATTAATTATGAAGCGCAGTATCGCTTCGATAGGTAGCAATATACGCCTTCCTATTGATACATTAAAATTATGATTAATTATCATAATAATAATTAAACGTTATATATATCAGCTCAATTAACGACGGCTCTGCGACTCATTAATCTCATTAACCTAGCTTGCCCCAGCCCTACCTGTATTAATATTGTTTTGAGATGAAAAGAAATAAGATGAGAGAAAATAAGCTCAAAGCAAAGTACAGCCCCTTGCAATAAATCAAGTAACGTAAAAGAAGTATTAAGTGTTAGAGCAGATCAAACGATCTTCTCATTAGCTGAAAAGATGGTGGGTCCTCAACCAAAAACTTATCCAGTTATCAACGAAAACAATAGCTAAAATAATAAAGTGGTTGGTGTGATATCTCGCCGTCGCGTATTAAAAGCATTATTAGATAACAATTTTTAATGGCGTTTAAGTTCACTTTTAAGATGACTTTTCGGCAGACTAGCAGGCTAATATAGTTTACTAAGTTGGTTTATTAATCAGTTAATTAAACGGCAGATTCAACTTAGAAGTGCATAACGTCTATTTACAGGATTTTTTAAAATCCTACCGTAAATAGACGCTGTATTAGAAAGTAAATAGCAGTAATGCTAAGTAAGTACCAAGCAAATGCTAAGCAGTGACGTTAGACGCGTTTAATTTGTTAGCTGTCCAAACGTACAATAACTCTAGTGCGATTGTTGCAGCAGCAAGCGCAGTGATCTCGCTTTGGTCGTAGGCTGGTGACACTTCAACCACATCCATACCCACCAAATTAATCCCCTGCAGAGCTCGAATAATCTTTAACGCTCTATCGGAGCTAATACCGCCACAAACAGGCGTTCCAGTACCTGGCGCAAAAGCAGGATCTAAGCAATCAATATCAAAGGTTAAATATACCGGTTTGTCACCGACAATCTGTTTAACCTGAGACACAATCTCATCAACTGATAAATCATTCGCTTGCATTGCATTAATCACATTAAAGCCATGACCTTGCTGTTTATATTCAGTACGAATACCAATTTGTACCGACGACTTAGGGTCAATCAACCCTTCCTTAGGCGCATGGTAAAACATCGTGCCGTGGTCATAACGACTGCCGTTATTGTAGGTGTCCGTATGCGCATCAAAATGAATTAATGCCATCTCACCATGATGCTTCGCATAAGCACGTAACAAAGGAAGCGTAACAAAGTGATCGCCCCCTAAGCTCAGCAACATTTTACCACTGCTTAGAATTTGATCCGCTGCAGCTTCAAGGCGTTGTGTCATGTCTTCTGCATCACCACAATCAAATACTAAATCACCGGCATCAATCACCTTAGTATGATCAAACAGTTTAAATTCCCATGGGAATTTTTTACTTTCCCAAGATAAATTAACCGATGCGCGGCGCACAGCATCTGGGCCCATACGCGCACCAGAACGACCTGATGTCGCCATATCAAAAGGCACACCTAACACCACTACATCCGCACTTTCTGCCAATGGATCTTTCGCCAAAGGATTTTTCACTAACGGACGACGCATAAACGTCATCGCATTAGAATATAATGAGTAATCTTCTTTGGTGAATAAATCGTTAAAGGATGCCGACATTTAAAAACCCTCTAAGTAAGTGTAACCCGCTAAACCTTGCTCTAACTCATCTAAAATACTTTGCTGCTCGTCAACCGATATACGCGATGATGCCAATGCACGGTAATTATCACGAATCGCTTCAACGTCGATGTGTACGTATTTCATCACATCTTCAACCGTATCACCTTCATTAATCGATTCTATTTCCCATCCACCCTGCTCATCCACATTAACCACAACGCTGTGCGTGTCGCCAAATAGGTTATGCATATCACCTAAAATCTCTTGATAAGCCCCCACTAAGAAAAAGCCCATTAAGTAAGGTTTATCAGCAGACCAAGCTGGTACCGGTAAGGTTGTTTCAATGCCTTGTCCATCAACATATTGGTCAATCACACCATCAGAATCACAGGTAATATCTAACAATACAGCGCGACGCTCGCCCGCATTCTGCAAATTAGACAGCGGTAAAATTGGGAATACTTGATCAATTCCCCACGCATCTGGTACTGATTGGAATAGTGAAAAGTTAACAAAGAACTTATCCGCTAAACGCTCGTTTAAATCATCTAAAATAGGACGATGAAAACGATTTTTAGTACTCATTTGCGCACTTAATTCATGGTAAATGCGTAATGCAACTTGCTCACCCCAAGCGCGTTCTTGCAAACTTAATACACCCGTCGCAAATTGATTATGTACTTCTACAATGTCACTTTGTGTATCGTTATAAATCTCAATTAACGCACGGTCATCACTGCCGCCAGATAATAAGCTCCAGTTATTCCACATGTTTTGTAGTAATAACGAACCAGGTTCAACCGGTGCTTCAATTACTTCTGGTTTGTAAGTTTCTGCACCAATAACATTGGTGATTAACACCGCGTGATGCGCTGTTAATGAACGACCAGACTCAGAAATAATCGCAGGTTTAGGTTGATCATAAAGATTACAAATATCACTAATCGTGATCACAATATTACGTGCATATTCCGCTAAACTATAATTCATTGAATTATGAGATTGGCTACGTGTTCCATCGTAATCTACCGCTAAACCACCGCCGACATCTAAATAATCTAATGGCACACCCATCGTACGTAATTCACAATAAAAACGTGCCGCTTCACTCACACCATTACGTACATCACGAATATTCGCCATTTGCGAACCTAGGTGAAAATGTACTAGTTGTAATGTATCTAATTGGTTTTCTGCTTTTAAGCGTTCAACAACCGTTAATACTTGAGCAGCAGCAAGACCAAATTTAGACTTTTCACCACCACTTGATTGCCATTTACCGGCGCCTTGAGAAGCTAAACGAATACGCAAGCCCATACGCGGTTTAACGCCTAACGAACGTGCTTCTTCTAACACTAAATCAAGTTCAGATAATTTCTCTAATACGATCAGTACTTTATGGCCTAGTTTTTCACCAATTAATGCTAAACGAATATATTCTCTGTCTTTGTAACCATTACAAACAATCACTGAACTGGCTTTATGGGCCAACGCTAATACGGCTAATAATTCCGGTTTACTGCCCGCTTCAAGCCCAAGTTGCTTATGCTCTAATCCAGCTTGGCTTGCTAAAATTTCATCAACCACTTCTTTTTGTTGGTTAACTTTAATAGGGTAAACCAATAAGTAACGATTATCGTATTCAACTTCTTGAATTGCTTGGTTAAAAGCATCACAAATATTGTGTACACGTTGGTGTAATATTTGTGGGAAACGCACTAAAGCAGGCATGCTTAAATTACGCTCAGCCAATTGCGTTGCAATGTCACTTAATGCAAGCTGATGATCACTACCACTGCGCGGTGAAACATACACCTCACCTTGGTCGTTGATCCCATAAAAACCTTGGCTCCAGTAACGAACATTGTATTCCGCTCGAATGCGTTCCATATCAGTTGAATGTTGCAAATTTAGATCTCTCAATAATAATGTAGGAATAATGATGACTCAGTGAACTGAAATCACAGCTCGATGGCCGCCTTTTTATTTTTCTAATTAACAGGAATTAAATAGAATTAAAAACAATGGCTATCGCACAATTTATGGCGCGGATTATTGGGTAATAACGGCATCACGTCTAGATAATAATTTTGTGTTGTTTAACAAAAAAAATTGAACAGACAGCTAGTTCAACCATTTTTATTGATTGAAAACGCCAATATAGACTAAAAAGCAAGCAATTTAAGGAAATAAAAGTAATTGATTTAAAAAGCGTTATACAAAATAAACACACAAAAATTACAGGTTAAACTTACAAAAAAAGTGATGCTAAATAGTGTGTAAAATAAGAAGAGAATGGGCTGGATATAAGCGCACAATAATAAAATTTATTTTGTGCGCTTATTGTGTGATTGCTGTGTGGTGATGGTTATGTGGTTATGTGGTTATGTGGCGATGGTTATGTGGTTCTAGATATGTACTCGTATCTATCAAACAAGTTAAATGAACTACTTTATCTCTCAACAACTGGTTATTGAGAGAGTGTTTAACAAAGAAATCCGCGGAAATAACGGTGTTGTATCGCTTTGCTTATCCAGAACTGAGGTTACTTAAGCTTAGTCACCAGAATTTGTTCAACACGAACACCTTCCAGATCCAACACCTCAAACTTGTAACCTTGGTGGGTAAAATGGTCGGTGCGTTTAGGTAAACGTTTCAGTGTATAAATCATAAAACCAGCAATCGTTTCATATTGAATACGATCAGGAAACTCTTCAATCGCTAGGCAACGCATTACTTCATTAATTGGTGTTAAGCCCTCAATCAACCAAGACGAATCATCCCTTTGTACAATTTGCTCTTCATCTTGATGCGTGATCAATTCCCCCATAAAGCTGCTCAACAGATCTTTTACCGTCACAATACCGACCACAGTGGCGTATTCATTAACAATCACCGCAAAAGGTTGAGTCGCCACTTTAAAGGCATTCAATGCTTCAGAAAGCGTCAATGTTTCAGGTAAGTAGAACAAATCTTTATCCACCTGTGTTGGGTGAATTTGTGCCAACTCCCCTTTTAACACTAGGCGTAAAATCTCTTTTGATTCAATACTGCCACGAATTTTATCCAAGCCACCATCACACACTAGAAAGTCATTATGAGGCTGTTCAATAATTTTCTTGCTGATTTCATCGCTACTATCATCTAAATCAAAAAAGATGATCTGGTCACGCGGAGTCATCACACTGCCGATGGTACTAACTTCTAAATCAAACACGTTACCAATCAATTGATATTCTTGCTTTTGCAAACTGCCATCTTCCGCGCCCGCATCCATCATTGCGATAATATCTTCCGTTGTCACCAACTCCGTACGCTCGGTAGGAATACCAAACAAACGCAGCATAATATTAGTCAGGCCGTTAAACAAAAACACAGCCGGCATTAACAAAAAGGTTATCCAGCGCATCAAGGACACAATACGAATAGCCACCGCTTCCGGCATAATAATAGCCAACCGTTTAGGTAATAAATCAGCAAACAAAATAAACAAAGAAGTTAAGCAAATAAAAGAAAGGACAAAACTGACTTCACCCAATAACGGGCCTTGATAAAACAGACTGACCATCTTACGAATATAAGGAGTTAATGCTTGCTCACCAATAATACCGCCAAGAATAGAGATACCATTTAATGCAATTTGCATCATTGCAAAAAAGTTACCCGGTTGCTGTTGCAGCTCAATCACATCAAGTGCTTTAGCACTGCCTTCATCCGCCATCACACGCAGCTTAATCTTCCTAGCCGCCGCAACCGAAATCTCCGACATAGCAAATAAAGCACCTGCTAGTATTAATAAAACAATGCTCAACACATCACTCATCTTCCAACCCTTTCATCTCACTATAGCCACCCAAATTGATGACTATTTAACACATTATCAATACGCCTTAAGCAACCAATACCGGCTTTATAGCGCTAAAATTAGCCGCATTATAGAGCGAGTTTCAAGTTCGACAACGGTTATTTTTTTAAATATAGAAGTCCACTAGCGTGATTGGGTTAAGTGATTGAAAATATTTAGTAATTAGGAAGTTAAATATTGTGAGTTGGTTGTTTAGTAGGAGATGATTACTAAAAACGAACTTAAGGCTTAAGATGATTTAAGAAGATTAGACCAATGTAACTGATACTATTTATTATTGCTTCAATTGAGTGGTGCTGATACTTTAATTTAATGATTAGTAAAATTCCTTTTAATACTCAAAAAGTTAAAGATGATTATGTCACAAACAACTAAACAAATATTGGCCTTGCTTGAGGATGACTCATTTCCATCAATGGTTATGCTTGATGGCGAGTGGGGAGTCGGTAAAACTCATTACATTAAAACTGAATTGATCCCGTTTTTCGAAGTTAAAAAACAAAAAAAGGTTGTATTCTTTTCTTTAACAGGACTATCTAGCATCGATGACTTTAGAGATAAGTTAATATCTTCTGTTTATTTATCGGAAAAGGCAGATCAAAACTTTCTAGATAAACTCGCCGACAGTACTTTGTCCATATTAAAAAATGTAAGAGAAGATGGAGGAACAATAGCATCTATTCTTAAGGGATCAACCGGCGTGGTTAAACATGCAATACTGAATAGAATTACTGATGTTACTGATGTTACTGTAATACTGGACGATCTCGAACGTATTGGTAACGCTGACTTAGAAAAAATTATAGTTGGTGAATGCTTGCAACTCATTGAAGAAAAAAGCTTAGAATTTATTTTTGTGATGAATGGTAAGAAAGCAAAAATTGATGAAGCGATGGTTGAAAAGTCTTTTTCTGATAGGGTCTATTTCCAGAGAACAAATCAAGAAATATTACAAATCACATTTCAACACTACGACTACTTTGACAAGTACCAACATATCATAGAGAAAGAAGTTAACACGCTAGCTTTTACAAACCTCAGGGCTCTAAAAAGAGCTGCGAATAGACTAGCTAATATTTATAAATTAATAACTCATGATGAGCTTATTGATATTGATGCAAGTATGGAATTAATAATTGAAGGCGTTCTACGAATTTCTTATTTGCATTATTGCTTGGGGAAAAATTCAGAGGAAATAATTACAGGGTTAAGTTTAAAATCAAAAATAAACTCAATATCAGGTACAAAAAACAATCCTCAAGATATTGAAAAAGATGAGCTTAAAAAATATAGACTTATTAATGTACCATCGAATGAGATGGTCGAATATTGCAGCGGTAAAATACATATTCCTCCATCAATAAGCAAATTAGGTCGATTACCAGGCAAAGATGATCCAATCGACAAGCTTATTTTTTCAAGAGGTTATACGCTATCAAAAACAGAGTTTGCTGATTTGATACAAAAACTAAAAAAATTTATTTTTGAGGACATTGAGGTACCGATATCGAAATGGTTTGAAGGCTGTGATTTCTACCTTTATTTATTAGATCAAGAATTTATAGAAGGAGATAAAATAGGTTTTCTTAATCAAATTTCAGATTTATGTGAAGAAAAGAATTTTGACCTACTTTCTTTAGAAAATAGGCACCAATCATTGAAAATTTATACACAGGTAATACTTGATAAATTTAATAATCAAAAAGAAATATCGACGATTAAAAAAGTAGCAGAGGATAATGACTCACTTTTTGAAAAAATTAAACAATCATGGGTAGAGACAGATATCGAAATATATAATAAATTCCAACACTATGACTTTATTAATAAATACACTTCTGAACAATGGTTTAAAGTCATTAACAACTGGTCAATTAGAGATATTGGAGAGTTTGCTGATTTTCTTTTCAACAGGTATAAATCAATCAATATACGTGATTTTCTTGGGAATGAAAAAAACACTTTAATTGAACTATTAAATTTATTAGAGCCGGAGATAAAGATAATCCAGCCTTCTCAGAAAAAAGGCACCTTACAATTATTAATAAATGCGGTTAAAGCAGGGATAGAAAAATTATGATTACACACTGCTGAACAATAGGTTCAAATAAAACATAACTCAACATGGCTACATCCTCCCACCGTTGAGTTTTCCCAAGTCATCAATTCCTTTCAGCAAAGCCAAACAGGACGTTTGGCTTAAGTTCATTCAGCACATGACCGGTGAATATTCCGTATGAACTGGTGCGTTGAGAAAGGAATTTATTACTTGGATCAGAAAACGAATCGGTGACAGCTCTCTTTGCCCACTTTCTCTGCTGTTCAGAGAAAGTGAGGTCGCCGACAAGGCGAAACACCAAACAAATAATAATCAAAATGACAGGATGAGCGCAGACGAACATTAACCCCATAGCTATATAACTTCAAAGCCACACAGCTACATAATAAGATAACAACATAACTCAAAAAACTAAACTACGCCGTCGATACTGGTACACCATCACTATATAAAAAAGACGGATCAGCAGCGTCTGCCTGCACATTAATCGACAACATAGTTACTTGACCAACAATATTCGCAAATGACGCATCCGCTGCATCAAGGCCAATCCCCGCCCTAACCAACCCGCTAATGGGTGCCATTCGGGTTGCATCAAAAAGATACCAACGATCTTCCAAATAAACTTCAAAGAAACCATGAAAGTCAGGCGGTTTTAATCCAACCGCATAACCCGACACATAGCGTGCAGGGATACCCAAAGCACGACATAGCGCAATACTCACATGTGCAAAATCACGGCAAACACCCGCACGCTGAATAAGCACATCACAGGCACTTGTCGAGCTATCTGTACTGCCCGCAACATAATCAATATGCGTATTGACCCAGTTACAAATTTCCTGAACGCGCGAGTAACCACTGGCTAACTGACCAAACTCATTCCAAGCAAAGCGCCCTAATCGGTCTGACTCACAATAACGACTCGGACTTAAAAAAGGCAGAACAGAAGCCGGTAGCCTTTTATGTTCTACTTCATTTAAATAAAATACGCGTTCTATTTCTGGTGATAATTCGACGCTGGCATTATATCGAATGCTAAGTTCACAGGGCTCTGTTGTTAAACGCAGGCCACGACAACCAAAATCATTTAGTTGAAACCATTCACTGTCGATGGAAGGAGAGATAATAAGATTTTCTTGTACTGTTTTTTGATGCACAGTATTCGCAGCTGCGATGTTAAAAACAAAGCTTGAGGGGGATTCGACGGTATAAATAAGCTCTGAAGATATATTGACTAAATACATAACAGACGACCTCTAATGGATGTTCGCCATAACAACCAATAAATACAGATAAACCACCCTGTATCATTGAATCTTTTATCTAATTAAACGAAATTCTCCTGCCTACATTAATTGATTTAACTCGCCGAGTATATGCGCATTAAGTAATGAAAGCCTTTCATTTTTAACAAAAAAATAAAAACACCTCCTATAGGGTATGCGCCACACCTGAAAATAATTAAGCTTAATAAATAAGACACAAATTAAGATTAAAGCGATTAGAGTAGTTAAAGTAATTAAAATTAAACCAGTTAGACTTAAACCCATTAGAAACTAAAAGTGTTCTAAAAATAACGTTTTTATTTTGTAAGTGCGCCTGTTTCTCCGTTTAAAGCCTTATTCATCTAAGCAATTTAGGCAATATCCATCCCCGTTATGCTTTCTCAAAAGCATGGCTTTTAACAAAATCAAATCAGACATTTGACTAAATTACGTAATCTTCGCCTTACTAGGGAATAAATAATGTGCTTTAAATAGCGCCAACCTTCGTGCATGAATATAAATAAAAAGAGAAAAACCCGACTGCTTACCTACATTATTTACGTATTTAAAGAGTAATATTTTTATCAAAAAACAAGGCTAAATCACTATATAAGAAACAAATTCTTAACCGACAGATATAAGGTGTGTTTTTGTTAACAAGTCCTGTAAAATCCTCAAAAAAATACCTCGTAGGAGCTATTTAAATGCAAATTCATCAGAGCTCTTATTATGGTTTTACAGTAGTTAACGATTTAATTTCGTATTAAGTCCTTACAACTTATTTGACACACTACAGTTTACTTTTATCAAAAATCTATTGTATTTAATGGGTTTTAATATCAACCAAGTTTTAATATCAACCAAGGTTAAATTTAATGCGTAAAAATCTGCCCGTTATCGATCAACGAAAAACATTCTCTCCAGATTCCAAATTAATTTCAGTAACAAATAACGATGGCAATATAACTTATTGTAACGATGCTTTTGTTGAAATAAGTGGTTTTTCGCGTGATGAATTAATTGGCCAACCGCATAATCTAGTCAGGCACCCTGATATGCCACCAGCAGTATTTGAAGTAATGTGGAAGCACCTAAAGCAAGGTAAACCTTGGATGGGTTTGGTTAAAAACCGCTGCAAAGATGGGCAATATTATTGGGTTGATGCCTATGTCACACCCGTGACTGAAAATGGTGTAATTATTGGCTATGAGTCTGTTCGGTCATGCCCTAAACAGGAGAATGTCGAAAGAGCAGAAAAGCTTTATAAACGAGTAACTGCAGGAAAGGGACTAAAGAAACCTGCGCCTGTTTCAGCGCCAACTATATTTATAAGTGTCATGTTGATTTTGTCTATTGTTAGTTATATAGCAGGGTCAATACCAGTTGCATTTAGCCTTCTTGCTTGTTCAACTATTTTATATGGCATTTGGGTTAGCGCGGTAAAAAAGCGCATTATCACTAATTTGTCTCAATGTTTAAAACATAACTTTTCTCACGAACAAGCAGTGCAATCCTATACAAACAACACTGGTATGCTGGGTAGTTTAGAAGTGGCAACTCTTAGTCAACAGGCTCATTTAACAACTATTATTAGTCGTATTGAAGATGCGGCAAAAAAAGTTTCTGCAAGCTCTCATCAATCATCGACACTCGTGCAAAACTCTAAAATAGCCTGGAGCAACAACAGTCAGAAACCACTCAAGTTGCAACTGCAATGAATGAAATAACATCAACAATTGCAGAGGTCTCTGAACGAGTTAATGATACGGCAAAATATACTGAAACTGCATTTGGGCTTGCTACAGAAGGTAAACAACTAGCTAAAGTTACCAGTGATTCAATCAATGAACTACGAAAAACGGTGCAAACCATTAGTCAATCGGTTATTAGCGTATCAGAACAAGCAAAGTTAATTGCTACAGCGACGAATATGATTGAGAAAATTGCAAAACAGACCAATTTACTTGCATTAAATGCCGCGATTGAAGCCGCTCGAGCAGGCGAACAAGGCAGAGGTTTTGCGGTTGTTGCCGATGAAGTGAGGAACCTTGCCAAAAATACACAAGATTCAACCAGTGAGATTTATAATATCGTTGAATTATTAACCCAAAAAACAGACGATGCCGTCGCTCACGTACAAAAAGGCACCATTGAAGCAAATAACGGTTTAGAAAGGGTATTAGAGAGTGGGGAAATGCTTAATGGCATTGTTGACTCTGTTGGTAAAATTTCAGATATGTCTATCCAAATCGCCGCAGCTGTTGAACAGCAAACTCACGTATCTGAAGATATTAATCGCCAAGTAGTCAGTATTTCAGACTTAACCGATGACAATGTAACTATTACAAGCGATGCAGCCTCTTCTATTAATGACCTGAGTAAAACTGCTGACGATCTTCATGAGCTAGTGATCCGCTTTAAATAACTTCCAGTCTTTGAATAAGCAGGTAATAAAAAAGTATCAATGGATGGGGTCAGTATTGCCTTCCCCATTGATTTAAATCATCTTCAGTCATATATTTAATTTCAGCAGAATTGGCAAAATTAATAGTTAATAATAGGTACGAATTTGAATGCGCCAATTGTGTTATAATAACTTTATTTATCTAAGGCAATTTGCTCTACGTTTAGATTAGAATCTTATAATTGGGATAGGTTACTTTTAAGTGACTCATAAGAGTGTAGAGCTAACCGAGAAAGCATTACCTTTTGCACCATGATCTAAAAATCACTTTAAATAAGACCATGCTCAACATAGTTAGATCCCGCCACGTTAAGCCTTAGCAAATCATCAATTGCTTTTAGCAAAGCCAAACAGGATAAAATACTACGATAAATACCATGATCAGCGCAAACGTATAGTATTGATATCAGTGCGATGCCAGCACTGGGTTTTGATATGGAATAAGAAAGTGATTTATTTGCAAAGCCAAACAGAGTGTTTGGTTTGGCTTAGATTTGGACTGAAATTATAATTCTATACATTGTTCAGACGATGACGATTTACCAATACTGTTTGATGCACTAACACGATAGCAGTAAGTTTCACCTACTTGAACACCTTCGTCATTATATGATGTTGTATTTTCAGCAACATAATACGTAGTTCCATAATCAACATTAGATTGAATACGGCGCTCGATAATAAATTCTACTTCATTATCAGAATTATCACCCCAAGTGATATATAAATCGACTTCACTCGCTTGTTCTGACTCAGGAGTGCTGAGTAAATCATCGGTATTTGAAGACGTATCCGTTTGTTGTGTGCTTTCTTCTTCAAGAATAGATTCATTAACAATCGCTCCATTATCAATCGACCCACTAAGAATAGGAGTCTCACTTCTTGAGTCCTCAACTAGAGTGTTCTCTGAAGTAGAGTCTTCTACTGCATCATCTTCTGTGGCGATTATTGTATCTAATGACTCTTTAGCAGCAGATTCTTCATTTGAATCAGCTTGTTCTGATACTTTAGCTGACTCTGAACTTGATGAGCCAGATGAACCACAACCCATTAATAGAACAGGAAAAAGACATAACATCGCTTTAAATAGCGTGGTTTTTAAAATCATCATTTTTGTCTCCAACAAAAGTGATGATTCAGAAATTTTTATATATAACAGAAGAAAAAAATAAAGAGGATAAATGAGAAGTATCATGGCCTCGGTAACTCCGCTACCGTAGACAATAAATTGTCAATAGGCCGGTGGTTTTGCGTATTAAGGTTTCCCTTAAGTTGCCTTTTTCTAGCTAATAATATTGTAATTACTGAATCAGATGCATTAGCGCAATAGATTATTATTTATGATATTAATTTATCGAATTGATAAAAATTAAATTAGACAATTATTTATAGCACGCTTAAATTTTAATACAAATTCGAAACATCCTTTATAAAGCAATAAAATGTAAATATCATTATTTATCAACGCATTAAAATTAATTATTAATAAATCAAAAAAATATAACACTTATCTGTAGCAGTCTATTGTTTCAAATAATCGCAATCTAATTACTCTTTGGATTCGCGTAATAAGGACCAAGTTATTTTTTGAACGTCAGGAAAAATGGATAAAAGGGAAATGTTAATTTTGGTAACAAATTACCTTGGTTACGTAATCTATTAAATGATCAATTACGTAGTCTATTAAGTAGCCCAATAATGAAGCAGCCCTTTACATAAAAAATAACGAAACAGCATTTAACAGGTATCAATAGATAATGCGTTAGATTAGTTTATTAGCAACCTACAATAATTGGCGCCTATTGTATTCTTGCGGTGTACAACCAAACTGTATTTTGAACGCTTGGATAAAACTGCTGACACTTTTATACCCTAATTCATAGGCTACGGCCGTTGAACTTTCACCTTCAGATAATTGCACCAATGCATTCATTAATCGAAACCGGCTTCGCCATTGACGAAAGGTCATACCAGTTTCAGTTTTAAAGAGTCGTTCAATGGTTCTTACACTTGCGCCAGCTAACCTAGATAATTCTACTAATGAGAGCGACTGCTTAGGGTGCAGCACGATATAGCTAACTAGACGTTGCAACCTTGGATCATGTCCTGAATGTATACACGCGTTAACCGCGGGCAAGATTTCTAATTCATCGATTGCGACTAAACCCAATCGTTGTTTACGTATTTCAGATAATGTTTGTTTGGTATCAGTTAAACGCAATATTATTTGTTGTAATAGCGGACTAATAGCGACCATCACTATCGTTTGTTCTTGCTTCCGTACTTTATAACTGGGGTCGATACATACCCGTTATCATTCAAGATGCAAAAATCAGCAAGACGTGAGGTGAACAGGTTCTAGGCATAAAGTTGAAGATATAATGAGTTAAATCGAAACTTTATAACAACGAAGATGGTTATCTCACGGCATGCCCTGTGGGTCGCTAACTCGAAAACCAATACTGCGTTGTAACATTCGATAAGGATTAACCATTGTCGTCATGTTACGCCTTGTCTTGATGTCCGAGTTAGCGACTGAATAATGCATATTGAGTGGTAACGGGTATTAATTACGAATACGTGTATTGGTTTCGCTACTAACTTGATGGGTAATATCACCAGGGATCCACATTGCATGTGAAGAAGGAACAACCCAAACGTTTTCTTCTCCTGTCACTCGCAATACACCTTTCTCAGCCCATAATAATTGACCTCGAGGATGAGCATGGGACATGATGTTAGCTTCTGCCGGCATACTTCTTTGATGGGTAAGTACAGGTTTGGTCGAGTCTACAATAAAAGCGACATTGCTTGGAGGCAACATTGTCGCATTAGCGATATCTTTTGTCATAATAACCACTTAAAACGCCAACAAAGGTTAGATATCATAGACGCATCAACGTCTTCGTTGCAACATTTTTCAACATAACAAGGATCACTGTCGTGGCGCCTACACTTAATTTTAAAAGCATAGCTGCATTTACCGCTATTGCTGCTGCTCTCTATATGATGGCGTTTCCATTAGCAAACTATCCCGTTTCATTTTCATATAGCGCTGCAGTTATACTAATAACTCTGACCTGTTGGAGTGCTTCACTGCTCCCCCCTTTCTTAACTGGATTAATGTTTTTTGCTTTATCAGTGATATTGCAATTAATCGAACCTAGTGCTTTATTTTCAGGATTCTCATCCACCGCTGTTTGGCTGATTATTTCAGGGTTTATTATTGGCTCAGCTATTTCCACCTCAGCTTTAGATAAAAAATGTGCTTCATTCATTGCACCACATTTAACACTTAGCTATCCACGACTTATCTCAGGGTTAGTGTTTAGTGCCATTATTTTAGGGTTTATTATGCCCTCCTCAGTTGGTCGCGCCGTGGTATTAATTCCAGTGGGGATGGCGCTTGCTGAGCATGTGGGCTTTGCTCAAGGAAGTAATGGCCGTAAAGGTGTGGCAACGGCGTTAGCAATTTCATGCAACATGCCTAGTTTTGCGGTACTACCAGCAAATATTCCTAATATGATTTTAGTCGGATCCAGTGAAACACTGTTTAATGTACACTTTGGTTATATGGAATATTTACTATTACATTTTCCAATACTAGGAATTGTTAAATCACTCTTAATTATATACTTAGTATTGAAGTTTTTTCCTGCGTCAATTGTCGACAAACCTACTAAGAGCCTGCATGCTCAGGATACAAATGAACCGAGTGACCATATACATATCAATAAATTACAAAGAAAAGTTGTCATTATTCTCGGACTCACCTTACTGTTTTGGATCACTGACTCAATACATGGTGTGAACCCAGCTTGGGTCGGTCTTGTTGCGACTATCGTTTTATTATTACCACGATGGGGTGTACTTGAAACAAAGAAATTTAACAGTTCAGTTGATTTTGGTACCGTCGTATTTGTTGCTGCAGCACTCGGCTTAGGCACATTGGTTAATGTTTCAGGTGTAGGTGCGTTTATGGGAGAAGCATTCACTCATTTATTACCGAGCGCATCGGAAAACGGCTTTTTTAGTTTTATGTCGCTTTCACTTATTTCAACATTAACAGGATTAGTAACAACTGTTCCCGGTGTCCCTACCGTACTCTCACCGATGGCCACTGATTTTGCACAAGCCACAGGACTTTCATTACCCGCAGTATTAATGACACAAGTTATTGGCTTTTCAACTGTATTATTCCCTTATCAAGTAGCTCCTTTAGTGCTTGCCATGCAGTTATCAAGGGAGTCACTTACGAGCTTAGTAAAAATAACGATACCGTTAGCGATATTAACCATAGTGGTGTTAATGCCACTTGATTACTTATGGTGGCAACTATTGGGCTGGCTATAATTTTTTGAAAAAGAAAATAATCGCTTTTATACTTTTTGGCTAGGCAAGCACTTAAAGACAAGAACCGTCGTGAAGTGAACGCTATATGGCTAAGCATATAATTTAGGATTAGTTTCTGTTGTGGGGTTAAGTGTTATTGATCGGTATTGTTGTTAGACGCTGTTTTGGATAATTGTTAAGAGATTTTTTGATAGGTATTGTTGATAGGTATTGTTGATAAGCATTGTTGTTAGACGCTGTTTTGAAATAAAGTTGCGAGGAGGTAACTTAGCATGGCTAAGCTTACTACCTCGCAAAGAGATTAAGAGATTTTTAACTAATGCAAAATATAGCTGAAAAAGATAACAGCACTATTTACAGGGTCGAAAATCGATTAATACTCGTATTTTTGCTCAATCTTTCTTTTCTCAATAAGATAAGTTTTATTATCGATTTGATCAGCAATTAATAGTTCTTCTAAAGCAATTAATTCCTTACCCTTTTCTTTTCTTAAATATGTTTTAGTCATATCGTAGTTAATTGATTGAGCACCATCATAACCACTGACAGGATCCCACAAGATAGAGGCAGGCCAAAATAATAAATTAACAACGAGGTTGTAGAATTTCTCATTTTCAGCCTCAATGACCAAATAACAGGCTAAAACTCCCAAAGAACAAGCAATAGCCAACTATTTTTAATATTGCTGATTGCTTGTTAGGGTTACTCTTTATTTTATTTTTTTAAAGGCACTAAAACCTCACCTTCAACAGTAATAGTAGATTTTCCATAAATATATGGAATATAAAACCAAGAACTATGTAAGGTTGCATTTTTTAATGCAATGCCACCTTTTCTTTTTTCTATTGCGCGATCTAATGCTTCTTCAGCACTAGGAGTACCCGTAGGGATGAAGATAATTATATGGCTAGAATCCTCACCTGAAACCCTTACGTTATCTGATGTGGCCGTAGCTAACTCTTCTTGTGATATATTTTTCGTTGAAACATAAGTCAAGTCAGCAATGCGATTTGAACAACCTGATAAAAATATACCGATAAGAACAGATGAAGCTAATTTTACTTTTTTCATTTTATTTCCTTGCACTCGGAGTTAATTAATACGTTAGAATTTGGGTGCTTGTAACCCTAACGATTCTATATAATTTCTCTTTTTAAGGAAAAAATACATATTCTCGCATTTTATTATATTTTAAAAAATGGCTTATAAAGAATGGCTTACCTTAGATTTATAAAAATGGGGTTATTCTACAGCCTAAACAGCAAACCCAGCTAAAAGCTCCAACGCGGCAATAACTGTTATTTTAAAAAGCGGTATATTCCCCTTTTGAATTTAATTTTATCTACCTACACAACCAGATATTATTTAGATAAATTACGTTTTTTTTACTTTGAGATGTCTGAAATTAATATCAAAGTCTTAGCGTAATCTCTACGTGGTTATTTAAATCAAATATAGGAAACTGCACTTATGATGCGAATCTAGAAAAGGATATAAACACAATGAGTTAACCCAATAATGGATATCTTTCCATTAAATAAAGAAGCTATATTTAATTCGCGCACACAATACATTAAAAACATATTACAATCAAAAAAATACCACCATATGGGTGTGTCATGTATAAATGATTAGATGGGAAAATATAAAGTCGCATTGCTTAATTTGATAATAAAAAAGAATGGCTATGGAGCACCACCCTGAAAAAATGCGTTTAAAATGAATAGTTAGCTTGGATCAGAGAACGAACCGATGTGCCTTTTTCTTTGCTATTTTTAGATATAATTTTTATTTTTGGAAAGCAAAAGAAAGTCACTGCAAGGGTAAAACATCTAGTAAATAAGTATCAAAATGGCTGGATAAGCGCAGACGACTAAGAGTACTCATAAAAATAAGAGCCTCCGATTAAATTAAATAACATCGACATTATCGGGGACCATTTACGTTGCTATAAAAAGAGAGAACTTAAATAACAAACTTTAAGTGGATGATTTTTATCATTTAAATGTTAATTTTCAGATGTTCATTATTAATGAATATGATTCAATGCTTTATATGCTTATTAAAGTTTCTTTTAACCCTATCAGATCCAACTTTAACCCCTCCTAATAACATTATCACTTTAATTTAAAACCATATAGTTTTGTGATGGAAGTATTGTTTTTTAATTAACTCACTTAAAACCATATGGTTTTAATGTAATGATATTACTTATCAAAATTAGAACATGAAAACCTACTTAAGATCTATAAAACATATTTTAAATATGTATTCTTACTTTTAAAGTTCATGTTTAAGACTTGCTATTTATATTTTATTTTTTGGCTAAATAAATAACACCTTATACCCAACTGTAATATTAGTACTTACATTCAAATAGAAAAAGGATTCGCTAATGACTATAAAAGATAAATTCTTTGGATTCCTCCAAAGTACAGTAGCCCCCGTTGCTGGGCGAGTCGGGCAACAGCGACATGTGCAAGCCATTCGTGATGCATTTATTGGTGCAATCCCTTTTATCATTGTTGGTTCATTTCTACTGGTTATTGCTTTCCCTCCTTTTGGAGAAAATGCAACTAATATTTGGTCAACATTTGCCCGTGAATACCGAGAGCAAATTCTACACCCATTCAATTTTACAATGGGTATTATGACGCTTTGGATCGTTACCGGTTTAGGTTATAACTTAGCTCGTTTTTATTCTACTCTGAACCCATTTATGGCCGGTTTATTATCACTCTCAACATTTTTGATGATTTCAGCTCCAGTCTCTGACGGCGCATTATCAATGCAATTCATGGGAGGAACGGGTATCTTCACTGCGATTCTCATTGGTATATTTGTACCGGAAATGATGCGTCTACTACATAAATACAATGTGGGTATTAAGTTACCTCATCAAGTACCAGAGAAAATACGTGATTCATTTGACCTGTTAATACCCATTGCGATAGTGATGGTGACTATTTATCCTCTCAATCTTTTTATTCATGCAGAAACTGGTTTTATTATTCCAGAAGCTATCATGGAGATATTTAAACCGCTTATCTCTGCATCGGACTCGTTAGCTGCATTTCTATTAGTCTCTTTTATTGCTCAAGTTTTATGGTGGGCGGGTGTGCATGGCTCTGCTATTACCGGAGGGATCATTGCACCGTTTGTGTTATCTAACTTAGTTGCTAATCAAGATGCATTGGCAGCAGGTGTTGAAGGCACAAAATTACCTGCAATTTTTGCACAACCGTTGCTTGATTTTTTCATTATGTTCGGCGGCTCTGGTGCAACCATGGCATTAGTACTTTTATTCTTGCGATCACGTGCCATTCATTTGAGAACGATTGGTAAAATGTCACTTATTCCTGGGATTTTTAATATTAATGAACCCGTTTCATTCGGCACTCCAATTGTCATGAATCCAACTTATTTTATACCTTGGATTTTGGCTCCGCAGCTTTGTGGCATCTTTACTTGGTGTATGTTCAAGTTTGAGTTAGTGCATCGTATTATTGCTATACCACCTTGGACTGCACCTGCACCGATTGGCGCTATGTGGGCAACGAATTGGTCTGTTATGGCGTTTGTGACGGTAATGATTAACCTATGTATCGCTTATGTCATTTATTACCCATTCTTCAAAATGCATGAAAAAGAGTTACTAGAACAAGAAGCTGCTAACGCAAAAGCAGATAAAGCATCGGCGGTATAATGCATGTCTATGCTTCAACAATAGACGATGAAATCTGTAGAGCACTTTAAAGTATTTTTGGGGTGCTCAATAAAAAGTATTCACTTTTTACATTCATTAATCAGGAATTACACATCATGTCAGAAATTTTTGAAATAAATTCGGTCGAAGACATCTCTGAAACCTTTCTAATGACGCTACTTACACAGGCTGCAATGGGCGAGTCCGCTGCGAAGGAAGCAATGTTGGTTGCCCGAGATGGTGATTTTGAACGAGCATCATTACTCATAAAGCAAGCCAATTTAGCCTTCACTGAAGTACACAAAACGCAAACTGCATTAATTGGTTTTGACGAAGGAGAGGGAAAGGTGCCTATGACCTTAATTTTGACGCACATCCAAGACCATATCATGACAGGGGTGTTAGCTAAAGAAGTTGCAGAGGAGATTATTTTACTCCGTCAAGAGATGGCTGAATTGCAAAAATTAATGGTCGCAAGCTAAGCAGTTTAATATTGATTATTAAAAATTGATTATTAAAAATTGATTATTAAAAATTGATTATTAAAAAAATTGAAAATTAATTAATATCAGAGAGGCAAAAAATGAAAAAATTTCCTGAGAATTTTTGGTGGGGATCCGCTACTTCAGCACCGCAATCAGAAGGTGCATCATTACAGGATGGAAAATCGCCCAGCATTTGGGATCATTGGTTTAAAACAGAACCAAATCGTTTCCACAATAACGTAGGCTGTGCAGATGCTTCAACATTCTATGACAATTGGAAAGATGATATTGCATTGATGAAGCAGCTAGGACATAACTCTTTTCGTACCTCAATTAGTTGGTCTCGATTAATTCCAAATGGTACTGGTGAAGTCAATCCGAAAGCGATTGATTTCTATAATAATGTCATTAATGAGTTAATTGCGCATGAAATTGAACCATTTATCAATCTTTTTCATTTTGATATGCCGATGTGTATGCAAGATAAAGGAGGGTGGGAATCTCGTCAGGTTGTAGAAGCCTATGCTGTATATGCTAAAACCTGTTTTGAACTATTTGGCGATAGAGTTAAACATTGGTTTACATTCAATGAACCTATCGTACCCGTTGAAGGCGGTTACCTGTATGACTTTCATTACCCAAATATAGTGGACTTTAAACGAGCAGCAACCGTAGCTCATAACACGCTTATCGCACATTCTAAGGCTGTGATTGCTTACCGTGAATTAAAATTTGATGGCAAGATTGGCATTATTTTGAATTTAACGCCCTCTTATCCACGCTCCCAAAATTCTGCTGACTTGAAAGCTTCTGAAATAGCAGATTGGTTTTTTAATCGTTCATTTCTAGACCCTGTTACTAAAGGTCAATACCCAGCAGGCTTGGTTGAATTACTAACTGAACACAAACAATTACCCGAGACTGTGGAAGGTGATTCAACAATATTAAAACAGGGGATTGTCGATCTATTAGGTGTTAATTTCTATGCCCCGCGTCGAGCTCAAGCCCCTAAGTATGCTCGTCACGCTGATGCGATCTTTATGCCAGAGTTATTCTTTGATGATTACGTTATGCCTAATAGAAAAATGAATCCACATCGAGGTTGGGAGATTTATGAGAAGGGGATTTATGATATTGCTAAAATTATTCAGAATGAATATGACAATATTGAATGGTTTATCGCAGAAAATGGAATGGGTGTTGAGGGGGAAGAAAAATTCAATATCGATGGCCAAATTCAAGATGACTACAGAATTGAGTTTGTAAAAGATCATTTAACTTGGTTACATAAAGCTATCGAAGAAGGGGCTAATTGTCGTGGTTACCATTTGTGGACATTTATCGATTGTTGGTCATGGGCTAATTCATATAAAAACCGTTATGGTTGGATTGCATTAGATCTAAAAACACAAAAGCGAACGATTAAAAAATCGGGTGAGTGGATTGCCCAAGTATCAAAAGACAATGGTTTCGAATAAAGTTAATAAGTTATATTTTGAAGTGGGTTTTAATCGAATAGAGATAAAAGCCCCCTATTTTTCATCCCGTTAACTTAGGTGGAGAACTTAGGTAGATAAACCAGATAAATAACTTAGATAAAATAATTCAGGTAGATAAGATGATAGTTGGCTTAGATATTGGTGGGACGAAAATTGAAGGTATAGGTTTAGATTCAGTAACATACGACACTTTAATAACTTATAGATATGATACTGATACAGAGACTTATGAAGGTTTTTTATCATCTATAATGTCAGTTATTAATGAAGTTGCAAAGTATGGTGATATTGATTCTATTGGTCTTGGCTGTTGTGGCTCCATAGACAAAAATGGATTGATGCAAGGCGCTAATGTGCTCATTCTAAACGGTAAAGATTTTATTGGAGATATAAAACAAAAAATAAATGTACCGATTGCTATCGCCAATGATGCTGATTGTTTGGCGCTTTCTGAGTTTAAAGATGGAGCGGCAAAACAGGCAATGAATTCATGTGTTGCCATTATTATTGGCACGGGTTGTGGTTCTGGGTTGATTGTGCACAATAAATTAGTCACAGGCTTCAATAAACTGGGCGGAGAACTTGGGCATAATCCTTTGCCAGGCTATTCATCAAAGATTGATGGTGAACAAATTGATTGTTATTGCGGTTCTAAAAACTGCACAGAATCGTTTGTTTCTGGTACTGGTTTTTCACGTACTTTCTCGGAAAAGTATTTTCACGCAAATTCAAAACAAATAATGGAGTTGTATGCTCAAGGCCATACTGAAGCGAGGAAACATTTGGATTTATATTGTGACCAGCTCGCACGAGTTTGCGCCAATATTGTAAATTTTGTTGACCCAGAAGTGATTGTTTTAGGCGGCGGTATGTCTAATATTGATGAAATATATCCGTTAGTAAATGCTAAATTAAATAAATATACATTCACTAAGAATACAGTTACTCAAGTGCTCAAAAATGTTTATGGCGATTCGTCAGGCGTACGCGGAGCTGCATTTTTACATCAACAAGGATAAAGCACTACACACCTTGATATTAAGCGTGGCAATCAAGTTATCCTTATCAATATATACCCGTTACCATTCAAGGTGTAAAATTCAGTAAGCGGTGAAGTGAACAGATTCAAGGCAGAAAGAGGAAGATCTAGCGGATTAAATCGACACTTTCTAATAACGAAGATGTTTGCTTCATCTTTTGCCCTCTGGATCGTTAGCTTGAACGATAACGAGTATAAAGTAACTTGATTGCTTATTCAGATAGTTAAGTTTTGTGCTGCTTATTCTATTATCTAGAATAAGCACATAATACTTAACACCTAATATCCAGACCCTATGAATTAGTTAGGTGTAATTCGACTTCGAAAGATCATAGTATTTAATGGTAATCTGATTCGTTAAAATTAATATTTTTTACGTAGATTGCAAACTTATAATCTGACGAAATTAGTGGAGAAATGGTATGTATCAGTAGTATGTTTTGAGATTGAATATTCAAAAATATCCCCATTATCAAGATAAACTATTTGTTCTACAGCGACTAATTTATCATTTAACGGTACATTTAAGTTTTCAGATTCAATTTCATTCGCTTTTACAATACTGATTTCCATCGTCGAGCTATGTATTTTTAGCTTCAGCTGATTGGTAATAAAACTATAAATCGAGTCTTGGGTATGCTCAATCGTTAATCCATTCAAAATATTCACTGGCATATAAGTATCTTCAATAACAGTCGGTAAGCTATCAATAATCCGCACTCGAATGATGTGATAAATTAGATCTCCCCTATTACAATTTAAACGTTCAGCAATACGTTCATCTGCGGGAACAATTTCAAATTTTAAGTTGTTAGAGGTAACTTCTTTACCATGTTTGATTGCGTTTGCTTTAGTTCCATGTAAATGCGATGTAGTTGTATTCAGTGGACGTTTAACGAATGAACCAGAGCCGCGTTTTCTTACCACTAAACCGTCAGCAACCAAAATATCTAGGGCTTTTTTAATAGTAAGTTCACTGCAATCAAATTCTTTACCTAAAGAAGCACCATCGGGGAGTTTTTCATTTAATCGATATTCCATTTCTAGAATACGCTGTTTAATTGTCTCGTATATTTTTAAATATTTAACCATGTATTCCCTTTCATCAGTGCTATTTCTATTTTGTAAACAGACTTTTTTTATAGTTTATGGAGCATATTAAACCAAATTTCATATACGGTTCTCCAATAACAGTCTGTTGATTATATAAAACTATATGGTTAATAAACATAGTGCTTTCATATTAAAATTTTAAGTATATTGTTTTGTGATAAAAGCTTTGTTTTCGTTAAAGAAAATAAAAACCATATGGTTTTATTGGTATGCTGTTATTAAATCTAAACAACTATTTTAGGCTAAGAAAAAATACAATTTTTAAAATAAAATGGTCGTACATCTAAAGAAAATACACATTAACCGGTTTAGATTCTACAAAAGTGTTGTTAGAAAAATTTATAACAGAACACTGATAATAAAACACTGATAATAAACACAACTTATAAGCAGGCAATCTGTAACGATAATTAAAGAGGCATAAAATGGCTATAAAAATTTTTCTCGTTTGTTCAGCTGGCATGTCTACCTCAATGGTAGTTAATAAAATGAAAGAAGCAGCAATAGCAGAAGGTATTGATGCTGAAATTAAGGCATATTCACAATCAGAGTTTAACGATGTTGTTGATAAATATGATGTGTGTATGATTGCCCCCCAGATTTCGTATCAGTTCGATCACTTTAACAGTATCTGTGTTAAAAAAGGATTGGGTTGTGGAAAAATCGAAATGATCGATTACGGAATGATGAAAGGTGATGTGATCCTGAAGCAGGCTATTGCACTATCTAAAAACTAATAAATTGCATATAAATAGCATTAGCACTGTCATTCCGCATTTGAATAACGATTAAATTTCACCTTTAAAAGGTGAAATTTAATCGCGGAGTGATACGGTAGTGAAAAGTGATTGACCGCGATCCTACTTTTTGATCTATTACTCTCAGCTGTCATCATAAACTTTGTTGCGTTTTCCTTTATCACTGTGTACAACGGCTTTGATTTGTTTGTTGATGACAATGTCATAGGAAATAAAGTAGATGAGAGGAGAAAACTAGTATTAATAATGCCGCAATGAGCACATCCAAGCGTTAATAATGAGTAGTGAGTAATGAATAAACCTAATAGGAAAACTGTTCTAATGAAGCGTCATCGATAATAACGTTTAGTTTTTTCAGATCCCGTTCAGTGCTATCCACCAGTTCATTATTGAAGATAAATGCAGGTACGTTGCCAGCAGGATCAATCCACGTTTTATAATTGACTTCAACTAATGAGTCACTACGTTTTTTGATTACCCAACTCGATTCAACTTGTGAAACACGAACATAAAGATCATTAATTGCTACTTGTTCACTACAAGAAACAATATTAATAGTGATGATCGTTTCCTCAAAGGAAGTGTTAACACAGGTAATGAGCTCTCGATTTTTAAACGGCCAAGGGCTGTTTATGATGGTTCGCAATAAATATTTCTGGTTATTATAGACTGTCAATACTTCTACGCTATCCAACCGCTGCAACCATTGTGATGTTTGCTTAATATTTGATAAGACTCTAAACACGAGCTCTTTAGATTTGTAAGTATAAAAACGTGCTTCCACCTGTTTAAAATCGCTTTGCTTGTGTTGCTTTAAATCAACCTGAACACTCGCCATTGATTCAGCTACTTTTTTCTGTTGCAACTGTACATTGGCACAACCAGAAAGCCACAGAGTAGAAACTAACAAAAAATACACAGAAATTATGCTTAAACGATGTTCCATTAGTGCTCTCCATTCCATAAAAGAACAGTGACACAATAAAAACCCACTGTTTAACAAAAAAGAAGTATAACACACTGTATGTATTGAAGAGATTTTAGGTATTTTCATTTCAACCTCCAGTTAAATCAATGATGTATTCACTGGGTTAGCAGAATAAATTAAACCACGTCAGTTCTTAAAATGGTTGGACTTGATCTGTAAACACGTCCTATCGTTAGGTCGTCATTTACATAAATCTGTAAGTGCTCTGGCAATTATCAAGCGACTTCATGAAAGATTAAACTCCAATAACGAAAAAACCCTAGTTTATTTGCATAAACTAGGGTTTAGAATGGTTGGAGTTGGCCAATAGACTGGACTCTATCGTGTATAGTCTTTCGCGTACGTCTGTAAATGCCCTGCAATCATCAAGTAATTTAAATATAAAACTAAAACCCTATAAACGAAAAAGACCCTGTTCACATAAAGTAAACAGGGTCTAGAATGGTTGGAGTTGGCCAATAGACTGGACTCTATCGTGTATAGTCATTCGCGTACGTCTGTAAATGCCCTGCAATCATCAAGTAATTTAAATATAAAACTAAAACCCTATAAACGAAAAAGACCCTGTTCACATAAAGTAAACAGGGTCTAGAATGGTTGGAGTTGGCCGATAAGCCGGGTTCTGTCGTTGAATCGTCATTCGTCTAGGCCTGCAATCACTCACAGGCTCAAGCAACCTACCCGCTTCCAGCATGGGCCATGCCTCAGGAAGCCTATTTGGTTTTGCTTCGGGTGGAGTTTACCTTGCACTAATGATTACCCACTAGCCGGTGCGCTCTTACCGCACCCTTTCACCCTTACCTACTAATAAATTAGCAGGCGGTCTCCTCTCTGCTGCACTTGTCGTTAGCTCGCGCTACCCAGGCGTTACCTGGCACCCTGCCCTTTGAAGCCCGGACTTTCCTCCCCTTTTCAATACTCTAGAAATACATCTAAAGCAATCAAAGCGGCGACGATCTGGCCAACTCCGCGGCGTATTATACGGTAAAGCGATCACACTACAAGTAGTTAAAGCAATTATAATTGTTGTAATAATTCTTAGGTTCAAATAATAAGCAAACATGTAAGTTATTTCATTTTTCAAACGACTTGCATTAACAAATTAAATCATTTTATAGACTAAAGGTATTTATAGATTAAAAGCAGTTATATACCCATTATCAATCGAGATGCTTTATTCAGTCGTTAGCTTGGACAGTAAGGCAAGGCGTAACATGATGACAATGGCGAGTCCTTATCGAATGTTGCAACGCTGAATTGCTTTTCGAGCTAACGACCCACAGGGTAAGTTGTGAGGCAAGCATCTTCGTTGTTAGAAAGTATTGATTGAACTAGTTAGATCTTCAACTTTCTGCCTAGAAGCTACTCACCTCACAACTTGCTGAACTTTGCATCTTGAATGGTAACGGGTATAGATTAAGGGCTATCAAATATTTAAAGTAATACACGAACTAAACGAAGAACTATAAACCTGCCTTTACTTACTAAAGGCAGATTTATAGTTTGAAAGGTGATGTAGAAAAACTGGTACGGGCTTTATTCGACCTATAAATTTTCTAGGCCCCATTTATAAAGGTCATTTTTCTTAAGATGATGAATTTCAGCAGTGATAGCGGCAGCTTTTTTAAGTGGTAACTCTTTTTTCAATAAAGTCAGTGTTTTGATCGCCTCTACCGAGAGTGCATCTTTATCTTTGCTCGCACCTGCTACCATCAATACAAATTCACCACGGCAATGGTTGGTATCTTGTCCTAACCAATCCAACATTTCATCAGCTGGTAACACGTAATACGACTCAAACATTTTAGTTAATTCACGTGCAATCACTAATTTACGATCCGCACCCATGATATTAATGATATGTTTCACTGTATCTTGAATACGACGTGGTGATTCATAAAAGATCATGGTTTGTGTTTCTTCTGCTAATGCGGTCAGTTTCTCTGTTTTTGCTTTTTCTTTAACCGGTAAAAAACCTTCAAATGAAAATCTATCCGAGGGTAAACCAGCCGCCGAAAGTGCAGTAATAGCAGCGCATGCACCGGGGACAGGCACAACATCAACACCCGCTTCACGACATTCATTAACCAAATGGTAACCAGGATCACTAATTAACGGAGTACCTGCATCTGAGATCAAAGCAACAGACTGCCCTGCTTTTATCTTTTCAATCAACACACTGCCGCGTTGACGTTCATTATGATCATGTAATGGAAAAGTAGGCTTACTTATTTGGTAGTAACTTAATAGTTTACCGCTGTGGCGAGTATCTTCTGCTGCAATTAAATCAACGTTTTTTAATATTTCAATGGCGCGGTAAGTAATATCTCCAATATTGCCCAAAGGAGTGGCAACAATATACAGTTTTGCGCTTACTTCGTTATTTAATTGATTATTTTCAGACATATTCGACTCTATTAAAGTGTTAAGGATTGTTTAACTAAGTCGGCAATATTACACTATAGGCATCTTGATACCTATCTGAAAACTGATCTGAGATTGGTTTGATTAAAAAGGACAAAAAATTTGAACACTGCAATCTTATCTAAACGCGCTTTATACTTTCCTCTCATGGTTTTGAGCATGTTGTTTGTGTCTGCTTGTTCTGTCATTGAGCCAGATAAAAGTACTGCACCAACATTGTTTACTGAGTTTAATGAATCAGCACAATATTTATTAAAACAAGCCGATAAGCTCGATGAAGCTAACAATACGCAATGGCAATTAGCGGCTGTACAAGCATTAACACAGGAAAATAAATTTGTTTTAGCAGATTCTGTGATTGAACATTTACAAAAGAAAACGCTGACGACACAACAAAACAATCATTTATTGTTATTGATTGCTGAAAATGACTACGCGCTTAATCAATTTGATAACACCTATACGACACTTAAAAAGATTGATCAGAATGTATTAAGTGCACCTGCAAATTTCCATTACTTAAAGATAAAAGTTGATTTGCAAGTTAGTAATAAAGAACATCAAGCAGCGTCCGATACATTGCTGGAATTAACACCTCTATTAACTACAGGTCAAGAGAAACAAACTTACAATGATTTGTTATTAAATGAGTTATCGCTATTAGACCCAAGCATTTTAAACAAATTTAAAAAAGTTACCTCAAGCGCACAAATATTCTCAAATGAGGCACCAATCAGCGATGCGACTGGTGATAATGCAAATGCACAAACAGCACTTGTTACACAGCAAAAAGAGATGTTTGTACATGGTTGGTATGCATTAGCTAGCGTTTATCAACGCTATCAATTACGTAATAACCAATTACTGCAAGCGGTGGATGCTTGGAAGTTAGCTTATTCAACTCACCCTGTTATTGATTATATGCCAACGCAATTAACTAATATTGAAGAGGCAATTCCTTACGAAGCACATAAAATTGCGGTGCTATTACCGTTATCAGGTCGATTTAAGAAACCAGCAGAAGCAATACAATATGGCATCAGCCATGCTTTTTATAATAAATTAGCATTGGAAAAGCAGTTAGATAGCGAACAGGCACAGTTTAAAGAGTCTGATACGTCAATGGCTTATACACCTGAAATCATTATTCCGAGTGAGTTAAAAGCGCCTCCGGCCGATTTGCTGTTTATTGACACAACAAAACAAACTGCACAATCGATTGCGGACCAATTACATGCTCAAGGTATTGATTTTGTAATCGGCCCTTTAGTAAAATCTAATATTGATCAGTTATTACCTTTAATTACAGATATTCCCGTATTAGCTTTAAATCGCTTCCAAGAAGATGATGACTCAGCGGCGGCAAGCTCATCAATTCATTACGCATTTCCACTTTCTCCGGAAAATGAAGCAGAGCAAGCGGCAGAAACTATTTTTGAACATAATCATAAAAAGCCTTTATTGTTAGCGCCAAAATCTAAATTTGGTGAGCGTGTTGCCGCTGCATTTGAAGCGCGTTGGAAAGCGTTAAATGAAGAGCAACAAGCAGAATCTGATAATGGCATAGAGGGTTATCCAGCTGAAACGCATTATTTTGCAGCTAAATCAGAGTATCCAAAGTTAATATCAGCTGCATTACAAACAGATAAAAGCCAACAACGTATTAACCAGATGAGATCGGTCATTGGCTATGGTATTGACTCGGAGCTTAGAAGCCGTCGTGATGTGGATGCTATCTATATTATTAGTAGCCGTAGTGAATTAATTTTATTGAAACCTTTTATTGCAGTGACAGTGAGCCCTTTTGCAGAGAGTATTCCTCTTTATGCAAGTTCACGTAGCCATGCTTCTGATTTGGCCAATATTCAAAATAAAGAGCTTTCTGAACTGACTTTTTCAGATATTGCCTTTTTAATGGATGACGACAGTCAAATGAATAAAAATATTCAAGCAATCTGGCCACACCAAAGCTTTAGAACATTACGTTTATTTGCACTTGGGTATGACAGCTACAACTTGATTGAGCAGTTAAAACAAATGCAAGTTATTGAAGGATATAAATATCAAGGTTTGGTGGGCGAGTTAACATTAGATCAGCGCAATACCTTACGTAGTAAGTTACACTGGGCAAAATATCAACAAGGCGAACTCGTTGAAGTTACCTCGTCTGTTTCAGAACAGTAATAGCAGTGGCGTAAAATACGAACAACAAGCCTTGGCTTTTTTACAGAAGCAAGGCTTATTGCTCGTATGTCAGAATTTCTATTGCCGATTCGGTGAAATAGATTTGATTATGTCAGACCAAGATACATTAGTTTTTATTGAAGTACGGTATAGAAAAAATCAAGATTATGGTGGCGCAACGGCATCCGTAACCTATCAAAAACAACAGAAGTTAATTAAAACAGCAAAGCATTATTTATCGCAACTTAATAGTGAACCCTATTGCCGTTTTGATGTGGTCGCGATCAGTGAAAAAACATCAACACCGCAGTGGATACAAGATGCATTTCAAGAGTAACATGTCACATGATTAATGAAAAAATTCAAGCTCATTTTGCAGAGAGCATTCAAACTAAGATCGTTGCAGCAGAAGCGCTGCCAGAGCAGATAGAAGCAGCAGCACTATTGCTTAAAGATTGTTTAATCAATGGCCATAAACTGCTGGTTTGTGGCAATGGTGGCGCAGCAGGTTTAGCGCAGATTTTTGCATCACACTTGCTTAATCGCTATGAAACGGATCGCCCTGCTTTACCTGCCATCGCAATCACTTCCGATTCATCGTTGGTGTCAGCTATTGCCAGTGATAGCCATTTTGACCAAATTTATGCACGCCAAATATCTGCATTAGCACAACCGGGCGATGTATTAATTACTATCAGCCATGGTGGTAATAGCCGTAACATGGTGAAAGCAGTAGAAACAGCACTAAGTAAAAATATACAAATTGTTGCCATGACGGGAGTTGATGGCGGCGAAATTGCAGGCTTATTAGGAGCAGATGATATTGAAATACGTGCACCAAGTGATAAAGGTGCGCGCATTGAAGAGATTCATTTACTCGTAGTTAACTGTTTAAGTGACTTAATCGATCAACAATTATTCCCTCAGTATTAAGCCTGCTGATCGTTTTTGTTTTGTGCACCATGAGATGTTTTGATCGAAGCAGACAAAGAATGTCTGCTTATTCAAGTAGTGTTCGCCAATAAAGCTCAATACCTCTGTGGTGATGCGAAGTTTGTGGTTAAGTGACTATTTATACTGCATTTTCACTTATTTATGTGCACTAACTACCGGTCATCAGTCTAGGCTTATATAAAAAGCCAGAAACTCGTTGTAAAATATACTTGCAAGATTCACCGCCTCTAGGAAAAATTATGAAATTTATGACCCGTTTTTTACCCGCTTTATTGTGTTTTGCACTGTTACAAGGTTGTGCAAGTGGTTTGATTGTTGCTGCTGGTACCGCTGTCGCGGTAAATAGTGATGAACGCACTCTTTCTCAACAAATTGAAGATGATCGTTTATCCATGGTAGCCATTGATAAAGTCGTTAATTCAGATGTATATAACAAAAATATGCGTATTAATATCGTCACTAATAACAGTTTTATTTTATTAATTGGGCAAGCAGATAGTCAAGCGAATAGTAATAAAATAGAAGATATCTTGATTAATATTGATGGTATTAAAGGGGTTTATAACCAACTACGTATCGGTCAAACCATCGGCCTAGTAAGACAAACACAAGATACTTGGCTGACCACTAAAGTCAAAAGTAAGCTTACTGGACACGATAAAGTAGACCCTTTAAAAATTAAAGTGGTTACCGAAAATGCAGAAGTATTTTTGATTGGTCAAGTAACCAAAGAGATGTCTGACTTTGCGACCAACATTACCAGTAATGTTGAAGGCGTTAAACAAGTAGTCAGAGTGTTTGAAACGATACCAGATAAAAAATAAACAAGGATTGAAGACTCAGGTTACTAATCTTAGATACTGGGCTTAAAGATTGAGATTAGTAACGTCTGCCCTTATATAGTTCTTAAAATTGAAAGTATAAAAAAGGGAGTGACTACATTAATGTAGAGACTCCCTTTTTTTATCGCTATTTTTAGTTTAGTTTATTTTAAAATATAGCAAGCGCTATGCTTGTTTTACTAAGTTGTAAATGGCTGTCGATTTACTCTTCAGCTCATTACAATGATCACACCAAAAACTCACCGCACCACAGGCTTTTAGACGCTGTAATGGTTGCCCGCATTCACGACAACAAACGTTAACTACAAAGTCACTATTGCAACTTGGGCAGTGGCGTTTTAATTCGCCACTATTTGCTAACTCTGATTCACAATCTGGACAAGATAACTGCATATTACTTTTTATTTTTACTGTTAGCGTAGTTACGTAGTAAACGTTGACGTTTATACATTTGATGCGGCGTTAATTTGTTACGACGTCCTTCAAATGGGTTAGTCCCTTCTCTAAACTCGATACGGATCGGCGTCCCCATAATCTCTAATGTACGACGGAAGTAGTTCATTAAATAACGTTTATAAGAATCAGCTAATTTTTTAACTTGGTTACCATGAATAACAATTAATGGTGGATTGTAACCACCCGCATGCGCGTAACGTAATTTCACACGACGAGCGCCAACCATTGGTGGCTCATGGTCATCTGTCGCCATACCCATAATACGTGTCAACATTGCTGTTGAAATACGTTTAGTTGAAGAGGTGTAAGCTTCATCTACTGATTCAAATAAATGACCAACACCTGTTCCATGTAATGCTGAGATAAAGTGAATTTTAGCAAAATCGATAAAGCCTAAACGGCGATCTAATTCTGTTTTAACACGCTCTTTATCATACTCAGTCATGCCATCCCATTTGTTCACTGCAATTACTAATGAACGACCAGAGTTTAGGGTATAACCTAGTAGGCTTAAGTCTTGATCTGAAATACCATCGCGTGCATCAATAATTAATAGCACTACGTTTGAATCTTCGATCGCTTTTAAGGTTTTAATAACTGAGAATTTTTCAACGGTTTCATTTACTTTTTTACGCTTACGAACACCGGCAGTATCGATCAGGATATATTCACGGCCATCACGTTCCATAGGGATATAAACACTGTCACGCGTTGTACCAGGCATATCAAATACTAATACTCGCTCTTCACCTAAAATACGGTTAGTCAGTGTTGATTTACCAACATTAGGACGACCAATCAGTGCAAGTTTAATCGGTAAAGCAGCTAAACGTTCTTGCTCTTTAGCGATTTCATCTTCGTCTTCATCATCGTAATCTAGTGCAAATTCATACTCATCGACTTCATCTGACACTGGGTTTTCTTGATGAAACTCTTCTAGAGCAGCATCAATCATTTGACGTACACCTTTACCATGCGCTGCTGCGATTTGATAAACTTCGCCTAATGCTAGGGCATAAAATTCACCACACATTGAATCAGCATCAATACCATCAATCTTATTAGCAACGATCATAACTTTTTTATTTTGTTTACGTAAATGCGCTGCAATTGCTTCATCGGCAACGGTTAAACCTACTCGTGCATCTACTAAAAATAATACGGCATCGGCTTCTTCTATCGCAATTAATGATTGCTCTGCCATTAACGCATCAATGCCCTCTTCATCACCTTGAATACCGCCGGTATCAATCACGATAAATTCAAGTTCTTCAACTTTGGCTTGACCATATTTACGGTCACGCGTTAAACCGGGGAAATCGGCAACTAGCGCATCTCTGGTGCGAGTTAAACGATTGAAAAGCGTAGATTTACCTACATTAGGGCGACCTACTAAAGCGATGACTGGTAACATATTTTTTGAAATCCTATAAACTAAAAAAGCCCCATGCACAGCAAGGGGCTACAGTATAGCGTAAAAACGTATTAAATTATTCTACATTTAATATCGGTTTTTCAATGACGATTAAATCACCACTGCGTGTTTGTAAATAAAGATGCGTAGACGTTGCGATCGGTTCGATGTACAAACCATCAGAGTCTAGATCTTGTTGTGCAACAAATTGTCCGCTTTCACGGTCAATCCAATGTAAATAACCTTCTGCATCACCGACTACAATATATTCATTAGCGACGGTTACCCCTGTAACATTACGGTAAGCTAATTCTTTATTCATCCAACGTTGCTCACCGTCATTACGATTGACAGCAAACACATAACCACGGTAATCGGTTAAGAAAATATCACGACCAGATACCGTTAAATTCTTAAAGCCTGAATATTTTTTAGACCACAACAACTCACCTTTTAACAGGTCAATTGCGACTAAGTTACCATTGTAACCCAAGGCATAAACCGTACCATTAACAATAACAGGCTTCATATCAACGTCGGATAAACGATCTAACTCAGTTGCGCCATAAGGCCTTGAAACCGGAACTTGCCACAATGGTTGGCCATTTTTTAATAGTGCAGCAGCCAAATAACCATCAGCACGACCATAGATGATCCCGCCTTGCGAGATACTTGGTGTTGCGCTGCCACGCAAGGTAAGTTTAGGTTGAGCATTCGTTAAGCTCCACATTTCCTTGCCGGTTAAGCTATCAAGTGCAATTAATTCACCACGGGAAGTATGCACTACCACTAGGCTATTATCATAAATAGGTTGTGCGACCACTTCACCAGATACTTTGCTCATCCATTTAATGTCACCGTTAGTGGCATCAAGTGCAAATACTTGTGCATTTTCAGTACCGATATAAAGTGTATCGCCACCTAAACTAACACCACCAGATAAACGCGCAGAACGATTAGAGTCATTAGACTCATGGTCACTTAGGTCAATTGACCATAGTTTTTTACCATTTTTAACCGTCAACGCTTTTACTTCACCATCACGGGCAGCAATGTAAACGGCATTACTGTCCACGGCAGGCTGTAATTGTGAGTAGTATTTATCTACGCCATCACTAATACTGCTTGTCCAAGCAATAGATGGTTCATAAGTCGCTTCAAACTCTGGCAATTCAGCCATTTTAACAACATCATCTTCACTGCTGAAAATAGAGCAGCCACTTAACACGAGTGTTGTTGTGGTGATGACAGTTAGCTTTTTAACCCATTTAATCATTGTATTATCTCAATTTATTGCGCAGCATCTAACTTAGGTGCTGGAGCAACATCTGCTTTAGCAACGGCTAAATCATCTAATTGTAATTGTAATAAAGGATCAACACGGCCTTCACTTGCATCAACTGCTGTTTGAAATGCACTACGAGCAGCTTCAAGATCGCCTTGCTTTAAATAAACTAAGCCTTTACTTTGATTCGCTTTAACAATAAAGCCTTTTGCTGTGATTTTGTCTAACGTTGTTAATGCCGCTTGATAATCACCTAACTCACTATTTACTCGTGCAAGACGTAATTGAATAACTGGTGTTAACGGTTCATAGCTATTGCTGGCTAACAAATTAGTCAACTGTGTTTTTGCTAATGCAAAATCTTTAGCTTGAACGGCTTCTTTAACTAATAATAATGCACCTAATGTCGCGTAGTTATTGTCTTTGTTTTCGGCAATGAAGGTACGCATTTCAGTACTGCTTTGATCTTCACCGTCGGCTTCAAACTTGCTTAATACTTGCTGAAACTCAGTCGATGCTTTTTCTTGATTTGTCGTCACGGTTTCACCGTAATAACGCCATCCCCAAAGACCCGCTAAACCAACAACAGCGCCCACAACCAACATGGTTCCATTTTCGCTCCACCACTTTTTAATGGCATCAACTTGTTGTTCTTCTGTTTCGTAACCTTCAATAATATCAACCACGTGTGTTCCTTACTTATTCTGTTTTATCAATACACTATGCAAAGTAGGTAGGTAATACCTTAACTAAGCTGTCAATTGCAACGGTTTGTTGCTCTGAGTTTCCTTGCAAGTCTTTAATTGTGACGCAACCACTCTCTAATTCACTTTCACCAATAATTAACGCAACTTTTGCACCGCTTTTATCGGCACGCTTCATCTGTTTTTTAAAGTTACCTGCGCCACAGTGATGCATCATTTTTAATTGTGGTAATTGGTCTCGTATAATTTCAGCAGCTTTAAAGCCTGCGATATCAGTACCTTCACCAACAAGAATGCTATAGATATCAACATCACCTTTAACATCTTCATTTAATTCTAGGGTTTCTAGCATTAAAATAATGCGTTCCAGCCCCATTGCAAAGCCCACTGCAGGTGTTGCTTTACCGCCAAGTTGTTCAACTAAACCATCATAACGACCACCAGCACAAATTGTACCTTGAGAGCCTAGGCTAGTTGTTACCCATTCAAATACAGTACGGTTGTAATAATCTAAACCACGTACGATACGTTCATTGATCACGTATTTAACGCCCGCTGCATCTAAGTATGATTGTACTTTGGCAAAATGTGCTGCTGTTTCGTCACCAAAATAATCAGATAGTTTCGGAGCATCTTCTAAGATTGCTTGAACCGCTTCATTTTTGCTATCTAACACACGTAATGGATTGGTTAACATACGACGTTTACTGTCTTCGTCGAGTTTATCTTCGTGTAACTGCAAGAACTCAACTAATTTCGCTTTATAAACATTACGTTCTTCATTGCTACCTAAAGAATTTAATTGCAGTTCAACATGTTGCTCAATGCCTAGTGCTTTCCATAAACGTGCAGATAATAAAATAACTTCTGCATCGATATCTGCACTTGCAATACCAAAGGTTTCTATTCCAACTTGGTGAAACTGACGGTAGCGACCTTTCTGTGGGCGTTCATGGCGGAACATCGGTCCGATGTACCACATTCTACGTTCTTGGTTATAAAGTAAACCATGCTCATTACCGGCACGCACACAAGAGGCAGTCCCTTCTGGTCGTAAGGTTAAGCTGTCGCCATTACGGTCTTCAAAGGTGTACATCTCCTTTTCAACGATATCGGTCACTTCACCAATCGAACGTTTAAATAGATGGGTACTTTCTACAATCGGCATACGAATTTCAGAATAGCCGTAACTACTGACGGTTTGTCTAATTAATGACTCTAATTTCTGCCAAACAGGGGTTTGTTCAGGAAGGGTATCGTTCATACCACGAATAGCTTGTATCTTCTTTGCCACAATGATTTCCGAATTCTGTCGATGAATAAAAATACATACAGTATGTATTGTTAATAAAATTGTCAGTCATTATAAGGAAGTTTGTGTCTAGATGGAACAATACTGCAGAGGTTTGCCGCGTTTAAGGTAAATAAAAAGCCCAAATATTAAAAACAGTTGGGCTTATTACGAAGTTTTCACTAAAAGTGTTGATTAACACAGACTTAATTTATTAAGCACCGGTTATTTTTAACCTTTAACTATAATGTTACTTTGGTCAGTACGGCTGATACGAGCACGAATTTTTGCTTCAAGCTGGTCAATCACGTTGTCATTATCAAAGCGATCACGCTGGCGTGTTCCATCTTCATAAAAACCACTTTTGTTTTTGCCGCCAGTAATACCAATATCAGATATTAATGCTTCACCAGGTCCGTTTACAACACAACCAATGATCGATACATCCATCGGCATGACTACGTCTTCTAAACGCTCTTCTAAGGCATTAACCGTTGCAATTACATCAAACTCTTGACGAGAACAGGTTGGGCAAGCAATAAAGTTAATACCGCGGCTACGAATGCGTAAGGATTTTAAAATATCGAAACCTACTTTGATCTCTTCTACCGGATCAGCAGCTAACGACACTCGCAATGTATCACCAATGCCTTGCGACAATAACATACCAAGACCTACCGCAGATTTAACGCTACCGCTACGCAAACCGCCGGCTTCAGTGATACCAAGGTGTAGAGGTTGAATAATTTGATTTGCTAGTAGTTGATATGATTCAACGGCTAATAGTGCATCAGATGCTTTTACGCTGACTTTAAATTGATCAAAGTTAAGGCGATCTAGAATGTCCACATGACGTAACGCAGAGTCCACTAATGCCTGCGCAGTCGGTTCACCATATTTCTCTTGAATATCCACCTCTAAAGAACCACCGTTAACGCCAATTCGAATAGGGATATTTTTATCACGTGCACAATCCACAACACTGCGGATTCGTTGCTCATTACCAATATTGCCAGGATTAATGCGTAGGCAATCTACACCGTACTCAGCCACTTTCAACGCAATACGGTAATCAAAGTGAATATCGGCTATCAAAGGAATGTTGCACTGCTTTTTAATTTCACGAAACGCTTCAGCCGCATTCATAGTAGGAATAGAAACTCGCACCATATCGGCACCAACTGCTTCTAAGCGTCTGATTTGTGCAACGGTTGCATCCACATCTGTTGTTAACGTGTTAGTCATTGATTGCACGGTAATTGGTGCACCACCACCCACAGGGACATTGCCCACCATGATCTGTTTAGATACGCGGCGTATTATCGAAGAGGTATGACTCATTGTAATTACTCTTTAAAGTTAAAGGTTCAAGGTGATACGTTAGTATATCGCTTTTATTGTCGAATTATTATGACTGAATTATGACTGTACGAAGTAACAATTAGTTGCTTACTCGCACCAATTTAACATCATTTAATAGAAACTTCGCCGCAATATAGATTGCGCTAATTTTAGTTGAAATAGAGCCGCTCCTGCAAGTATTAACTAACGACTTTTCATTCACATATTAGTGCGTCAAATATTATTTATTAGTTAGATTGGTAGCCGCTATTGCTTTAGCTTGCTGATCATTACTGTGCGCTTTCTGTTTCAACACTTTGTTCATCAGCTGTCACAGGTTGCGCTGTCGACTCAGTCGGCAAAGTATCTTGGTCATTAAACAAAGGCTCATTTTCATCAGATTGTTCAGGCAAGCGCATCTCTCTATTTTCAGTTATAACACCTGGTTTTACCATAGAGAACAAAGCAGAATAATTCCAAAATACAGCCAATCCTGTGGCGGTGAGTAACATCAGTAGGAAGATTGTCCAGAGCACTTTTTTTGCTGAGCTTTTTTTTGCCCTGAGAATATGCGGACTTTTTAAGGTTGTTACACGTTTTTCAGGGTGTATTAATTGTTGGTATTCAGGATAAGATTTTAGATCAGTCACCCCCACCATTTTACTGTAATTGGCAATATAACCACGTAAATAAATGATCGGGTATCGATTTTCAGCAATCACTTGCTCTAAATTATTTTCAATATCTAAAATAACGGTTTCTTTCAAATTGAGTTTAAGAGCAAGCTCATCAATAGATAAATTAGCCGCTAATCGACTTTCTTTAAGAACTTTATCGAGTGTCATTGTCGTTTCCATCTGTAGAGTTTGATCAGTCATGGTGCTCATTATTTAAATAGCTCAAAGCTTGTTGGGAGGTAGGAAATTTATCTAAAAGTTGTGCCGAATATCTTGCTAAACTTGCTTTTTTGCCGGAAGCATAACTCAAACGTACCCATTGCCATAAGCTTTCTGCCGTTGCAGGTGAGCTACGTTGAAAGGTAAATAAGTTAATTGCAGCCGCTTTATAATTTTTTTCAGTAATATTTAACTTAGCTAAAGATAAATTAATACCAATACTATTAGGGCTATGCGATAAAGCGTAACCATAATAGAAAATGGCTTTCTTATTATCTTTTGCCTCTTCTGCACATACGGCCGCATTGGAGTAAGTACGGGCAACGCGCGTGTAATGTGGTAATGAAATTGCTTTTAAGAAAGCCTCTTCTGCTTTTTCATACTTACCTTGTGCGCATAAGAAAGTACCATAGTTATGATAAGTATCGCCATTATCATCATCTAAGGCTAAGGATTTTTTATAAAATTGCTCTGCTTTATCGTTTTCGTTTACTTTTTGATAATAATAAGCGTAGATACGAAAGACTTTGGCACTATTAGGTTGGTATTTTAAGGCGGTATCAAGATTTTCTTTGGCTTGCTGCATCTGCTTGTTTTCTAGATATAACAAAGCTAATTTTAAACGTGTATCCGCAGCGCGTTCAGGATTAAAAGCCATTTTTTGACCGTTGGGGCTATTAATGGTTTTAGTTGTTTCGCTTGAGACACAAGCTGAAATAAAAAATAAAGAGACTAAGCTAATCAATATAAAACGCATAAATTCCTCAAGAACGAAAAGTCGTGCAGGAAATGTCTTTCAAGCATCTCTATTGTGAAGTAACTTGTTGTTTGATGCATGCTTTTTTTAACTGTTCTTGAACTGGATCGTCTTGTTCAAGAACAGAATTTAGGCTTTCTGTTATTAACTCTGTTGAATATTGATGTTTTCGCCATGTTGGCGTTTGTTCATGGTGCGCTTAGTACGGTCAATAACATCACCCACTAATTGCCCACAAGCAGCGTCGATATCATCACCGCGTGTTTTACGCACGATCACCGTATAACCATACTCCATCAACACTTTATTGAATCGGTCAACACGACTATTACTTGGTTTAGTATAGTCATTACCAGGGAATGGATTAAATGGGATCAAATTAATTTTACACGGCGTATCTTTTAATAAATGCGCTAACTCATGAGCTTGATCCGTAGAGTCATTAACGTGATCTAATAATAAATATTCCACGGTCACTTTACCCCGGTTTGCATTCGACTTACTAATATAACGTTTTACACCCGCTAAGAAGTCGGCAATATCATATTTGTCATTAATAGGCATCATTTTAGAACGTAGCGCATCATTTGGCGCATGCAATGAAATCGCTAATGCCACATCAATACGGTCGCCTAAAATATCTAACGCAGGTACAACACCCGATGTAGATAATGTTACGCGACGTTTCGATAACGCATAACCTAAATCATCTAACATTAATTCCATTGCAGGAATAACGTTGTTTAAATTTAATAACGGTTCACCCATTCCCATCATTACCACGTTGGTAATAGGTCGAGTTCCACTTTCACCCATCACACCGATAATTTTAGCTGCTCGCCATACTTGGCCAATAATTTCAGACACGGTCAAGTTACGGTTGAATCCTTGCTGAGCTGTAGAGCAGAAATCACAGGCTAGAGCACAACCTACCTGTGATGAAACACATAACGTAGCACGATCTTTTTCAGGAATGTAAACAGTTTCAACCTCTTGGTTACCTACTGTCATTGCCCACTTAATAGTGCCATCTTCACTGCGTTGTTCAACTTTAACTTCAGGCGCAATTATCTCTGCACGTTGCTTTAATTTTTCACGCAATGCTTTATTAATATTGGTCATTTGATCAAAATCTTCACAACCAAAATGGTAAATCCATTTCATTACTTGTTCGGTACGAAACGGTTTTTCACCCATTTCGGTGAAAAAATCACGTAAACCTTGACGGTTCAAATCTAACAGGTTTACTTTTTTCTGACTCATGGAATGCCTCAACTAGACTAATTCTGGTATAAATTCGGAGGTGGATTGTACATATTTTGAATAACTGATGCTAGTCACAAATTTTAACTAAAAAAATACCTGAGCAAGTTACTGCATCAGGTATTTGTTGTGTAAGGTTTATTACCAAAATAATAAATTTAAAAGTTATGATCAGCGAAACAAGCTTAAACACCCTATTTCTGTTATTAAGCGGCTTATATTGTGTGGCTATAATAACGTTGTCATAGGGATAACTTGTTGTTTATGCCAACTATAGAAAACCTGTGGTGGTAGTTTATCACCGCGTTGATTGACTGTTTTTTGTATATGTCCTGCTCGGATCAGTATTTCAATCATCGGTGCGAGTCCATTTTTTTGTAATCTGAAATGCTTTAATATTGTGCCTTCTTCGACACGTTGTTGCGTTTCAATATAGTCAGATAAACGTTTTAAAATCATGTTTTACTCCTTTACACCAAAGATTGTTTAGAAGTAATAGAGACATCAGCCAACAAATTGCCTTTTAGTTTTAATTTATATAGCACGATTAAAATAATCAAAGCTGAACCTAATAGGTAAGCTAAGCTCGCCATTGGGTGCAATGCAAAAGTTGCCATTTGGTAATAAGCAACCGACACAATGTAAGCGATAGCGGTAGACCAAACGGCGATAAATCGTGCCCAGTTCATCCCAACTTCTCTGACGATCGCTCCCATAGCGGCAGCACAAGGTGCATAAAGTAGAATGAACAGCAGGTAAGCAAAGGCCGCTTCTTGGCTCACAAAGGCTTGCTGAATGTTGCCATAAATAGTCAGGTCAACACCTTGCTCATCTGCTGCAGTAGCTAAATCTCCTAATTCCCCGACATTTATACCTAATGGATCGCTAACATCAATGCCCATAAGGTTTTCAGGAATAGTGGCCAATGCTTGATTAAGCTTTTCTAATAAACTTAATTCAGCTTCAGACCCTGCAGTCTGACTTGAATAGAGATTATTGAGCGTGCCTACCACTGCCTCTTTAGCAAATATCCCCGTAACGATACCTACCGTTGCAGGCCAGTTATCGTCATTAATACCCAGTGGCGATAAAATCGGTGTGATAATCTGCGCCCCTTGGCTAAGCAATGAGCTTTCACTATCCTGATGACCAAAGCTACCGTCAATACCCACAGAGTTCACTACGTTAAGTAATGTCACCACTAAGACAATGGTTTGCCCAGCACCAAATATAAACCCTTTAAGTTTTTGCCAGGTTTTAATTAAGGTATTTTTAATCGTCGGTAACTCATAATCTGGAATTTCTAAAAACATATTTTCGCTTTTACCAGGTAAAATCGTTCGGCTTAATACGTAGCCCGTCAATACCGCCACTAAAATACCGATTAAATACAGTAAAAAAACGATATTCTGACCTTGGTCTGGAAAAAACGCACTGGCAAATAAAGCGTACACAGGTAACCGAGCACCACAGGACATAAACGGAGACATGATCACGGTTAATAAACGTTCACGCTCTTTCTCTAAGGTTCTTGCTGCCATCACAGCGGGTACTGTACAACCAAAACCAACAATCATCGGCACAAAAGACTTACCCGGTAAGCCAATAAATTGCATTGCACGGTCAATAACAAAAGCTGCTCGAGCAAGATATCCTGAGCTTTCTAAGACGGCTAAAAACAGATACAAACAAGCAATCACAGGAATAAATGTCATGACGGTTTGAATGCCATTTCCAACCCCATAAGCGAGGACATTAATAAGCCATTCAGGTGTATTCACAAGACTTAACCACTGCGCTGTTTGATCTACAAACAAGGCACCTGCAGCAATGTCAAAGAAATCAATAAATGCACTACCAATATTGATAGAAAACATGAACATTAAGTACATCACTAATAAAAACACAGGAATACCAGTGAATCGATTTAAAGTAATAGCATCAATTTTTTCTGTTAGAGTTTGGCTGAGGTGCCCTTTCGTTCTGACTGCTTGTTGTGTTAGTGCATAAATAAAAGTGTATCGTACATCTGCGACTTGCAAATCGACATCAATCGCCAATGAATCTCGCAGTTGTTGAATGTTCTGTTTATCTTGTTGATTAAAGCCTTTTAGTATTGAGTGGTCATTTTCAATACATTTAATGGCTAATGCTTGTCGTTTTAAGCGCGTGTTGGCAGGGAATAATTGCGATGTTTGTTCGATGACAGGACTTAATTGAGGACCATAATCAAGCGAGAAATCATTACATAGAGCAGTTAAATCCAGATCCATAAAGGTGCGTTTTAATTGCTTTATTGCTTGTTGATCATGCGCCGATAATGACACTACAGGACAACCTAATTGCTTACTGAGAGCTTTCTCATTAATCACTAAGTGTTGTTTATCTGCAAGGTCCATCTTATTGAGTACCACTAATACCGGCAACCCCAATTCCAATAGTTGTAAGGTTAAATATAAGCTTCTTTCTAAGCAACTCGCATCAATAATATTCATTACAATATCAGGTTCACTTTGCATCATGTACTCAAATGCAACGCGTTCGTCTAGTGATGATCCAAACTGGTCATGATCCAGATTATAAATACCTGGTAAATCAATGATTTTAACGGTTTGCTGTTTGTCTAAAGTAAAGTGACCCGTTTTTTTCTCAACCGTTACACCACTCCAGTTACCCACTCGTTGATTACTACCAGTGAGCGCGTTAAATAACGTTGTTTTCCCTGAATTAGGGTTACCAATAGTTGCGATATTTAAGTTCATTTTAGCGCTCCACTATGATTTGATTAGCGATGCTTTTACGTAGCGCGATAGAACTGTTTGCACAGCGAATTGCAATCGGGTCCCCCATCGGAGCAACACGTAATAATTGTATTTTTGCTTTTGGTAAAAAGCCTAAATTGAGTAATTTTTTGCGCATCATAGGCTCAATAGCATTGATGTTCACAATACTTGCCACTTGGCCTATTTTTAATTCAGATAATACCATTTTTATACCTCACCACTGCTGCACTGAATGCATCAATCAGTGCTTGTTACTAACTAACAAGGTAATACAAACTATTATCATTAACAACGTAAAGTAGACTAAAATGGCCGCTATAAACAAGACTCTTGTTTTAGATCAATTTGTCACCATAAATGAGCTTTGTATTGATTTTTGCATCTACCGTATTAACCGGTATAAAATAGATAAAAATTGAATAGGTAGGGATGATGATGGATTTTGGTGATTTAAATTTAGTTTATTCTACAGACGGTGGCAAAGTAGAAAAAAGCAAGCAAAAGCAGGTTGCACCTGAGGGTGACGGCATTATTCGTCTACATCGTGAAACTAAAGGACGTAAAGGTAAGGGAGTGACCTTGATTAAAGGTTTGCAACTGGACGATAAAGCCATTAAAGCATTGGCAAAAGAGATTAAAAAGCGAACTGGGTGTGGTGGTACAGTTAAAGATTTTGTGATTGAAATCCAAACCGATCAACGTGACATTATTAAATCGGAATTAGAAAAACAAGGTTACCAAGTTAAGTTAGCAGGCAGTTAAGCGTTGTTTTTACCCTGTAATACGCTACAAAAATGGGGTTATGAATTAACCCCATTTTATTGCTTTTTTTATTACAGCTTGATACTTCTGTTACTCATTAAATAACAGCAATCATCACCTTATAAAGGCTTTAATGCCACACTATCAAAATTAATACCAGCCCAACCATTGGCCATAAATTGACGAATATTCTGATGATCCGTAGCATCTGGATGACCTAAAACATGGTCGCGATAATAAACACCAAAACAAGCCAAGGTCTGTTCTTTAGATAAGTTATTTAATTGTGCAAATGAAAAAATCTTACATGAGCCTGCATTTTCGCCAGCAGCGTTTTTTTGTTGCCCATTACTAAACGACGTTTCAGTAAAGTTATAATTTTCTTCAATAACAGCCATTGTATCCGCAAACTCAATCACTTGTGGTTGTGTCTGCAATTTTTTTATAAAGTCTTGTAACGTCATTATATTCCCTTTTTTTATCTACGATGTTGCTTCAATGTTTGTTCAATATTTATTGAAATACATAATATCTGTTTCAATAGCATGTTTTGATCATGACCTTGAATATACTTTGAATCAAGTTAAGCTTTTATAATTAAAATCTAACCGTTAATAAGTTGAATAGGTGAAGTGAACAAATGAGGTGAGCAGATGAATGATAAAAACTATTCATCTGCTCTGTGATAATCATCATCGACCTAGTAATCATTATCAACCTAGTACTCAATAGCAATTTTCAGGACTGTAATCTCTATCTGTGATTAAAACCACTTATGAAGTCGGTTTCATCATTGCTGATGAATTGCACCTGATTACGTCCTTTTTGTTTTGCAGAGTAAAGCGCTTTATCAACCAACGATATCATATCAGTGACGCTATTAATGCCAGGGTCAATCATAGCGACACCAATACTTAAGGTCATTGTCACCGGCTTATTATCATCACTCATAACAATGCATTCTTACCGCTTGCCTAATACGTTCGGCAACAATATGCGCCTGTTTGAAGTTGGTGTACGGCAGTAAAAGAATGAATTCATCCCCCCCAATTCTGGCAAAAATGTCGACATCACGTAATGAGTCAAAACAAACTTTTGTAAAAGAAACTATTGCTTTATCGCCTGTTGCATGACCATGTGTATCATTGATTAATTTGAAGCGGTCAATATCCAGTGCAAAAATAGCAAGATCAGTGTCATATCAATGCACTATATCCAATTCTTTTTTGGCCTGTAACATAAAACCGCGTCGGTTTAATGTTTTAGTGAGCGAGTCTGTTTGTGCTAATAATAAATTTTTAGCTTGATCAAGTTGTTTCCGGTGATTCAACAACAATAGGATCGACATAATAAATAATATGCTCACAACACAGAACACCATCAATATTTTTAAATACCAACTTTGTAACCAGTCTTCGTTAGCTTCACCCACTAAAACATAAAAAGGTAAAGTATCTACTTTGCGCAACCCATAAAATCTGTTCTGATTATCCAGTGGAGAGAGATAGTTAAATGTCATTAAAGTTTGACGCTTGGAAGCAATATATTTAGCCGCAACTTCCCCTTTAACTTGTACCCCGATTTTTTCCGAAATATTGGGGCTTCGAGCCAATAGCATCATATTACTATCTATTACAGCAATTACACCGTGTTTATCCAATGTGACTTGTTCAATGAATGTTGAAAAGAAATTTAGCTCCACCTGAAAAGCAACCACCCCAGCCACTTTTTTTGAGCCTCCACGAAAGGCGCGACTCTGCACTACACCAATGTTACCAGTAGTGCTAATAAAAGCAGGTGTCACAACTTGTCCAGAGTTTTCATCATTTTTGTGCTCAACACACCAATCTCGTAGGCTACCATCAAAGCCAAGTACAGATAATCGAGGGGGATAATTATAAACATGAGTAAGAATACAATTTTTATCTGCCGTACCCACACCAGCATAATAATTAGGTAAAGTTTGTAGTTTGGAGGTGAAAAATTTGGTGCTCGCTTGTTGCTGTTGTGGATCCGGGTGAGGGTAAATCAAATCATCTGAAGAGAGATGACTCATTATATTTAATAGGACGTAATCTGATGCTTGAAACTCTCCTTTAAGCCATTCAGTAACCAAGAAGCTGGTATTGGCTATACGCGAACGAACTGCTTCTTTCTCCTTTGTATACCCTGCATAGGCGCCATATAACACATAGCTCAGAATTAACAAAAAAATAAAATACAATAAACTTCATCTATATTCGTTCATAGGTACCCTTTTTGAATAGAGCCATATACCGATTACTGTACGACTACATTTCTCTTAAGATACTAAATCAGCAAACCTTGATGTAAAAAATACTAAGCATAAAGGTGAAGCGCTGATGGATATTTAATGAATGTTTACGATGGGCTGTAAACATTCAGAATGTACCCTAAGTTACGCTAGCATTCTGAATTTTTACAGTATTAAGTTTTGATTTATTGTTGGTAGTATAAAATATTTTGTTGATCCGATTAAAAAAGAAGTCTTTCTAATTATTTATTAACAATAAATAGCTTTATTTAATCTTCCTCAAAATAAATCGTTCTATTTTGAGGAAGATTCTCGGGGCTTACTGATTCCCCTTTAATGCGTTTTTCTTCGTCGGCCCATTCGCCTAAATCAATAAGCTGACAACGTTTACAACAAAATGGACGATACAAACTTTGTTTATCCCAGACAACTTTTTTTTGACAAGTTGGACAATTAACTTTCATCGTTCTTCCTTACATATTTAATCTTTTATTTTAACGTTAATCACTTTTTTATTAACAAAAAACCTGTTCAAATTCTATATAATCAGCGTGACTATTTTCAGCATTGGCATTCATAAAACGAACCGAATAACGATGTTTATGCCCTGATATCATAGGATATACCTGCAGCGCAGGATCCACATTAATGATAATAAACAAGGCATGTTCAACTTCACCTTGGTAAAAAGCATTTTTAGCACGCTGTTTAGACTTAATACCTTGATGACGTTTCATTTTCAAAAATAATGTTAACGCACGTTCTAATACATCAAAGTGCTCAAACCATTTTTTAGCATCTGCTTTTTGTACTGAAATAGGCTGTGCTTGCCAGAAATGAAATTGCGGTAAATCAAAGTTACAACAACCACCAGGAATGAAAAAACGTTGTTTTAACGATGTTAAAAAACGACTATCTTTAAAGAATTTCAATTGTTTTGACATTACTAATAAGGTACTAATCAATTCACTTATTTCTACCATTAATGCCTTAATGGCTTCAGTATCTGCCTGCTCCCATGCCAACCATGATTGCATATCTTCTAATAAAGCGCGTAAGTCTTTAATTAAATCATGTCGAATATCACTGCGGTCACTTAATTCTATTAATTCAAATAATGATTTGAAATAGGCAGTAGCATCACTTTCATGATCCAAACCCATGCTTTGTTTAATTTGTAAAAAAAGTGACTCAAAGCGTAAGTAACAACGACTTTTTTCTGTTAGGGGGTATTCAAAAGAGATCATAAAATAGTCTATTTATTTGTTTTGTAAAAAGTAAGGTTACATTAAAAGGCATAACTAAGAATTAAATGTCTTCTTTTTTAGGGATAAAAATTTCAAATGTAACGATTTAATTTGTTGTTTTAAAGCCACGCGATCAACACTACTGTTGTCAATAACATAATCAGCCTGTTGTAAGCGAAGCGAACGGCTAATCTGCGCATCCATAATGGCTTGAATTTGAGATTTTGAATTGTCGTCTCGTTGCATTGCTCTCTCGATTTGCAATTTTTCGTCTACATCAACGACTAGCGTATAATCAGTATATTGAGTCAGTTTATTTTCCAGTAATAATGGCGCTTCCAACATCACATATTCACTCTTAGCCATGTTTAGTTGAGCTAATAATGTATCGCGAATAATGGGGTGCAATAATGCATTTAACCATTGTTTTTTAGTTTCAGATTGAAAAATAAGTTTCCTCAGCTTAGCTCTATTAAGTTCGCCTGCAGCATTTAAGACATCGCGGCCAAAATAAAGTTCAATTTCAGCTAATGCAGGTTGCCCAGGTTCAACCACCTGTCGAGCAACTTTATCTGCATCAACAATATCTATTCCTAAAGCGGTAAATTCTTTTGCTACGGTTGATTTTCCGCTGCCAATACCGCCAGTTAAGCCAATAATCACTTGCATTATATCTTCTCTTTATATTGATCTGTATCTCTTATTTTATAAGAGTTAAGCATTAAGGTCATTGGTATTCAAAGGCCATTAGGGTAATATTTCATTTTTTATCCCCGTCTGGAAATTTACCATGATTGAACAAGAAATTGCACAAAGTGTTAGCTTAGCGTTAAACGAAGATTTAAATGGATTATCAGCAGCTGAAGGTGACATTACCGCTAATTTAATTCCTGAAGATAAACGCTCAAAAGCGACAGTAATTACACGTGATGATGCAGTTTTCTGTGGTAAGGCTTGGACCCAAGAAGTATTTCGCCAATTAGGTGATCAAGTGACTATCACTTGGCATGTTAAGGACGGAGATTTTGTACTCGCTAATAGCCCGTTGTTCACATTACAGGGACCAGCAAGAACATTATTAACAGGCGAACGTACAGCATTAAACTTTATTCAGACGTTATCTGGTATCGCAACCACTACCAAGTACTACTCAGACTTAATTGCTTCAACTCAATGTAAATTATTAGATACGCGTAAAACATTACCCGGTTTACGCAATGCCTCTAAATATGCGGTGGTATGCGGAGGTGGTTTTAACCATCGCATTGGCCTTTACGATGCCTACTTAATTAAAGAAAACCACATTATGGCCTGTGGTGGCATTAAACAAGCAATAACAGTTGCTAATCAACAACACCCTGAACGTTGGGTAGAAGTTGAGGTGGAAAGTATTGATGAACTTAAACAGGCATTAGATGCAGGTGCGCAACGTGTTATGTTAGATAACTTCAGCATTGCAATGATGTTAGAAGCTGTAGCCATTAATAAAGGTAATTCACGTCAAGCAGACTTAGAAGTATCAGGCAATGTAGATAACACGACTATTTTAAGTTATGCCGAAACCGGCGTTGACTATATTTCTGTAGGTGCATTAACTAAACACGTACATGCTGTCGACTTATCAATGCGCTTTATCCAAGAATAAAAAATAACCTAACTGCTAAAAACTTCCTACACTTGTAAAAGTCTTTGTTCTTTTACTGTGTTGGAGGTTCTTATGATAAATACGATTAATCGCTTCACTCCCTGCCTATTTGTCGTCACGATAAAAAGATTAATAAACTACTATTATATATCATGCAACGGCCTCATTCGCTCCAAACTGACTAAAACAAGCCCACTGATAATCATCTTCTTTAGCACAACTTTTTGCTATGCCCAGACACCGGCAATCCAACTTGCAACCACCTTTCGTCAAGACATTAATATTGAACAATATTTTGTCAGTGAAAAATTAGATGGGTTACGTGCTTACTGGGATGGAGAGCAACTTATATCTAAGCAGGGTAACCGTTTCACTGCCCCAGTTTGGTTTACACGCGATTTCCCCACTACTGCACTTGATGGTGAGTTATGGATATCACGACAACAATTTGAAAAAGTGTCAGGTATTGTGCGTACTCAAGATAGAAATAATCCTCGATGGCAACAGGTAAAGTTTATGATCTTTGATCTACCACTCAGCCCAGCACCATTTTCACAACGCATTCAGCAGATGCAACAATTAGTTGATCAAGCGAAGAGCCCCTATTTACAGATCATAAAGCAACAAAAGTTAACCTCTATTACTGCTTTATACGCATTACTAGATGAGGTTGTAGCTGAAAATGGAGAGGGCTTAATGCTGCACCATGAACAGGCTTTATACCAACATAAACGTAATAGAGACTTGATGAAACTGAAAAAATTTGAAGATGCTGAAGCGACAGTGATCGAACATCTACCCGGCAAAGGTAAATATAAAGGACAACTGGGTTCTTTATTAGTAAAAACCGAAGATGGTATCACCTTTAAGATAGGCTCTGGTTTTAGTGATAAAGAACGCCAAAATCCACCGCCAATTGGCGCAACTATCAGCTATCGTTATACCGGCAAAACGCGTAACAATGTACCACGATTTGCCTCATTCATGCGCGTTAGAGTAATTTATTAATCACGGTTAAATTAGCTTTAGGGAACTCATATTCAATAAGTTGAGATGCGCTAACCCATTTTATCTCCTGTCCTTCTAAAGACACAGGTTCGCCTTCATAGGCTTTAATTAAATAGAAATACAGACTCAGGTTTAGTTGGTCATATTGAAAATTAAGTGAATCAAATAAAGTGAATTGGGTTGCGCTTAATCCTACTTCTTCTTTTAGCTCGCGTAACATTGCACTTTCAAGCGACTCACCCTGTTCAACTTTACCTCCCGGAAATTCCCACTTTCCAGCGAGGTGCTTACCTTGTTGACGGCGGCTAATAAGTAATTGTTTCTGTTCATTTTGTACAATGGCAATACTGATGGTTTGTTGTTCTATCATAATATTCACACTTACTTGTATCGATTAAGGTTGTTTACGCTTTAAAAAGAAAAAGGTGGTCTTCAAAGAAGTACCACCTTTTATGTCATGCTGCACTGGTGTTATCTAAATAACACCGATATTTGATCACCCTAATTTACCATGACATTGCTTGAATTTTTTACCTGATCCACAAGGACATGGCTCATTACGACCCACTTTTTTGTTTTCTCGAATAAAGGTATCAGCCGTTTCATCAGCTTCTTTTTCAGCTTCACCATCACTATTGACCTGTGCATGTTGATATTGAATTTTCGCTTTTTCTTCGGCTTCTCGGCGCTGTTGATCAATTGCTTCGGCTTCTTCTTTACTTTGAATTTGCACTTTAGATAAAATGCCTACTACATCCATTTTCAAATTTTCTAACATCGCAATAAACAGTTCAAAAGATTCACGTTTATATTCTTGTTTTGGATCTTTTTGAGCGTAACCACGTAGATGAATACCTTGACGAAGATGGTCCATCGCGGCTAAATGCTCTTTCCACAACATATCAATAGTTTGGAGCATTACTGATTTTTCAAATCCAGCAATAATAGACTCGCCCACTTGTTCTTTTTTATCTTGGTAAGTATTACGCGCATGATCTACGATATTTTCACGAATGGTTTCTTCTTGTATATTCGCATCGTCGGTTAACCATTGTTGCACTGGTAACTCGATCAAGAAGTCTTGTTTCAGACGCGCTTCTAATCCAGCTAAGTCCCATTGCTCGGTTAACGAATGTTGCGGTACATATTCGTCAATGCAGGTATTGAATACGTCTGCCCACATTTGCTCTATGTTTTCAGTGATATTATCACTGTCCATAATACCATTACGTTGTTGGTAAACGACTTTACGTTGATCATTGGCAACATCATCAAAGTCCAACAATGATTTACGCATATCAAAGTTACGGCCTTCTACTTTACGTTGTGCATTTTCAATAGCACGAGTTACCCAAGGATGTTCAATCGCTTCGCCGTTTTCCATACCTAATTTTTTCATCATATTAGACACTTTTTCAGAAGCAAAGATACGCATTAACGAATCTTCCATCGACAGGTAGAAACGACTTTCACCGGCGTCACCTTGACGTCCCGCACGACCACGTAATTGGTTATCGATACGACGCGATTCATGACGCTCAGTACCTACAATGTACAAGCCTCCAGCAGCTAACACTGCCGCTTGATCTTCTTTCCATGCAGCGGTTTCAGCAACAATTTGTTGTTCAGTCAACTCACCTAGTTTTTCTAGACGGTTTTGTAAATTACCACCTAATACAATATCTGTACCACGACCGGCCATGTTAGTTGCGATAGTAACTGATCCTAACGCCCCTGCTTGTGCGATAATATCAGCTTCTTTTTCATGGAATTTAGCATTTAAAACATTGTGTTTAATATTGGCTTTTGTCATCAATTCAGAAAGTAATTCAGAGTTTTCAATCGAAACTGTACCCACTAACACAGGTTGGCGACGCTCTAAACGTGTTTTAATATCTTCAATAATAGCTTGATACTTTTCGATCTCAGTCAAATAAACTAAATCGCCACCATCTTTACGAACCATAGGGCGATTGGTAGGGATTACAATAGTTTCTAACCCATAAATAGACTGGAATTCAAATGCTTCTGTATCTGCTGTACCTGTCATCCCACCTAATTTTTCATATAAGCGGAAGTAGTTTTGGAAAGTAATTGAGGCAAGAGTTTGGTTTTCATTTTGAATTTTAACCCCTTCTTTTGCTTCAACAGCTTGATGTAAACCTTCAGACCAACGACGACCAGGCATAGTACGCCCGGTATGTTCATCAACAATAACGACTTCACCTTGTGCTGTTACAATGTATTCAACATCTTTTTCAAACAGAGTATGAGCACGTAATGCTGCATTCACATGATGTAATAAACTGATGCTAGATGCCGCATATAAAGAAGTATTTTCTTCTAATAACCCACGTTCTTGTAAGATACGCTCAACTTTTTCTTGACCACGTTCAGTTAATAATACTTGCTTGCTTTTCTCATCAACAGTGAAGTCCCCCTCACCAACATATTCTTCAGTATCTTCTTTATCCTGCTGAGTCAGTAAAGGAATAATTGAATTTAGTTTAGTATAAAGCGTTGCATCACCATCGGTAGGGCCTGAAATAATCAATGGTGTTCTTGCTTCATCGATTAAAATAGAATCAACCTCATCGACAATAGCAAAATGGAGGCCGCGCATAACGCGTTGTGAAGCTTCAAAAGCCATGTTGTCACGTAGGTAATCAAAGCCGAATTCGTTATTCGTACCGTAGGTAATATCGGCAGCGTATGCAGTACGTTTTTCTTCACCGGTCATACCTGACAAGTTAATACCAACGGTTAATCCTAGATATTCAAATAGTGTTGCATTCCATTCCGCATCACGACGCGCTAGGTAATCATTCACGGTAATAACATGCACACCGTTACCGGTTAACGCATTTAAATAAGCAGGTAATGTGGCCGTTAAGGTTTTACCTTCACCAGTACGCATTTCTGCAATTTTGTTTTCATTTAATACCATACCGCCAATCAACTGCACATCGAAGTGACGCATTCCAAATACACGTTCAGAAGCACTTCTGACTACGGCAAAAGCTTCAACCAAAATATCATCGATGGTTTCGCCTTTAGCGAGACGTTCTTTAAAATAAGCGGTTTTAGCTTTTAACTCTTCTTCCGATAGCGCTTTAATCTCCGGTTCAAGTTTATTAATTTCATTTACTACTTTACGTAGGCTTTTAAGGTAACGGTCATTTCGACTGCCTATTATTTTTGTTATTAGCGATGTGATCATTTTGCTTTTCTCATTGTAAAAAGTCGGATAAAAGTTGTAATTTAGCTTGGTAATCTTTGTATATAATAAACTGGGTCTATTTGGGTGCCATCTTTGATGACTTCATAGTGCACATGTGGCCCTGTTGAGCGGCCTGTTGTTCCCATCACTGCAATTTGTTGCCCTTTTTCAACAACAGCCCCGACCGCTACAAGTAACGATGAAGCATGTGCATAGCGTGTTCTCAAACCACTACCGTGATTGATCTCTACCACATAACCATAACCAGTGCGTGCTTCTGATGTTGTTACTACCCCTGCGGCAGTAGCATTAATCGGCATACCTGTATGTCCAGCAATATCAACGCCTTTGTGACGACGTAAACGCCCCGTAAATGGATCTGTTCGAGTCCCAAAGGGGGAAGATATCCAAGATCCTTGAATTGGAACAGGGCGACCAGAAATGAATAACTCATCTGTAAGATGGAGATTAGTTAATGTAATTTCAAGTTGTTGCAGTAAATTTTGATTCTTTTGGTACTGATATGCGAGGAGTGATACATTTTTATGAAGTTTTGCTAGGTCTGAAGTGTCTAATGTTTTTACATTGGAAACAACATTTAACGGCACTGGCTGCTCAATTTCTTCATCTACTGACTCTGCATTTGCAGATATATTATCAATTGGCTCATGGTCAATCGCCTCTTCCACGACTTGCTCGTTGTCAGACTCTACATTTTGGTCTAGGTTTTGCTCTAAACTTTGGTCTGAACTTTGATCTAGACTTTTATCTAGGTTATCGGCATCAAGGATAAGCCCTTGATCAATATATTGGTTAATATCAAACTCAAATTCCTCTTTGGGAAAATTTGATTTATCGACAATACGTTCACCTAAATTATTTAAGCGAATACTCTGTGCCTGTAATTGACCTATTTTAACAGCCAGTGCTTGCACTTGTTGGTTGGTTTGAGATTGTAAGGTGTCTAAATATTGTTGCTTAATGAGGTTTCGCTCACTGAGAGCTTGTATTTTATGTTGGGTTAATTGTTGATGGTAATGCGATTGTAACAGCCAAGCACTCGTCATCAAGATCGCGACAATCAATATGCACACGAAAATAAATGTCGATCTTGTTATAGAAAAGCTATGTTCAGTCTCCTTCCTATTATAAATAACCGTTATACTCATAAACTTAATTCACTATTGATGGCTGCTATGAAATCTTACAAGAAACAACCTAAACCCATTGCACTATTATTAGAAAAAAATAGTTATCAGAAAAGTACATCCTTGATAACTAAGTTGGATATGGTACTACAAAGGCTTTTAAAACAACACAACATCAGTGGATGTCGTATAGGAAATATTGAAAATGGGACTTTGATTATAGAAAGTCCGACCTCACTATGGCTTCAGCGTTTACAATTTATACGAAGTGATCTCCTCAGCGAATTGCGCACCCATCATTCGTCTTTGATTAGCATCAAGGTCAAAGTTAACCCAGCCCTTGCAAAAGTGACCCCATCGCAACTAAAAACTAACAAACCAGTAAAAAAACGCGCCCAAAAAATGAGTAAAGATATTGCAGACTCTTTTTTAGCATTAGCTGAAAATGCCGATCCTAAATTAAAAAAAGCACTACAATCATTAGCTAAATTTTCAACCAATAAAAGTGAATAATAGCGATTAACTAACCACAACTATTCAATTCGAGTTCTATTCAGTTCTACGCTTAAAGTAAACCAATTCTGTGTTGCAGATTCTAAAGGGCACGAACATTTATCCCCGCTCTAAAAAATGCAAAAAAAAACCACTTTAAAAATAAAGTGGCTTTCATTGAAGTCTATCTTTGCTTAACTAAACACTTATTCAATCTTAATTAAGTATTTTAAGCAGTAACAAAAACAGGTTCGATGTATTGTATTGGTGATTCACTAACAGGTTCTTCAAAGGTCACCATTTCAAATGCTTCTTGATCAGCAAGCAACGCACACAAAAGCTTGTTGTTTAAGGCATGACCAGTTTTAAAGGCTTTTAAATGACCAAGAATGCTGTAACCAGATAAATATAAATCACCGATAGCATCTAATACTTTATGTTTAACAAATTCATCTTCGTAACGTAAACCTTCAGGGTTTAATACACGGAACTCATCTAAACCAATCGCATTATCTAAACTTGCACCTAATGCTAGATTATTAGATTGTAGATACTCAACGCTTTTCATAAAACCAAAAGTACGTGCGCGACTGATTTCTTTAACAAATAAGTCACCTGAAAACTGCATTTCAACATGTTGGTTTTGACCTTCAAATACAGGATGATCAAAATGAATTTTAAAATCTAAACTGAATCCATTATCAGAAGGATGCAATTCAGCCCACTTACCTTCTTTTTCATCTTCTACACGTACTGTTTTTTTAATACGGATGAATTTTTTAGCTGCATTTTGCTCTTCGATACCAGCAGATTGAAGCAAGAAAATAAAAGGACTCGCACTACCATCCATGATTGGAATCTCTGGTGCGTCAACATCGATAATAATATTATCAATACCTAAACCAGCCAATGCAGCAGATAAATGCTCAACAGTAGAAATTTTCTGCCCTTGATCATTTACTAAACAAGTACATAAAAGCGTTTCTTGCACTGCTTGTGCATGTGCTTTAAAGCTAACCACCGGGTCAAGGTCAATACGACGATAAACAATACCCGTGTTAACAGGTGCAGGGTGCAACTCAATTGTTACTTTGTTCCCTGAATGTAAACCAACACCCGTTGATTTAACACTTTGTTTTAATGTTCTTTGCTTAATCATAAAATGACCTCCACTACGATGATATCTGCGACCAATGATAACAGTTTGAGATCAATATCACAAACTGTTATATCGTTAGCTTAAATTTAGTTATCTGCTTGACGTCTTAAAAAAGCAGGAATATCCAAGTAACTTTCGGTGCTAGTTTTATCTTTAACTTCAGCAATTGGCTCTACTATTTCAGGCTCCGCTTGACTAGCATCTTCAGCTTCAACATTGCTTTTTGCAACTTCAACTTCAGGTGCTTTTTCAACACTTTCTGGTGTTTTCTGAGTATTAAGCGTAGGGTTTTTAACTACATTTAATTCAGATTTACGCTCACCAATACCCGTCACAATTACTGTAACGTGTAATTCACCCGTCTCTAAGGTTGGATCAACAGTTACACCAATGATATTTTGAGAGTCATCGGAAGCGAATTGTTTTAACGCATCACCCACAGTGTGGTATTCATCCCAACTGAAATCGATACCAGCAACGATATGAACAAGGACACCGCGTGCATCTGATAGATCGACATCTTCTAATAATGGACATGAAATAGCTTCTTCAACGGCTTCTTCAGCACGGTTTTCACCAGAAGATACACCGATTCCCATTACCGCAGTAGTACCCGCTTCTGTCATTACAGTGCGTACATCCGCGAAATCGATATTGATAGTACTTTCTTCATTATTAATGATTGAAGAAAAACCAGAAACCGCATCATAAAGTACGCCATTCGCAGCACGTAACGCATCTAAGAAAGATATGCCACGTGGTAAAGATTTTTGTAGTTTATCATTTGGAATAATCAACAAAGAGTCAATATTTTCAGATAAACGAGCAATCCCCTGCGTTGCGTAATTCATTCGCTTACGGCCTTCAAACAAAGAAGGTTTTGAAACCACACCAATGGTTAATGCACCTTCCTCTTTAGCGATTTCAGCAACAACCGGACAAGCACCAGTACCTGTTCCACCACCCATACCAGCAGCAATAAATACAACATCGGCACCAGTAACGATTTCTCGAATACGCTCTTTATCTTCAAGTGCTGATTTATAACCAATTTCAGGGTTTGCACCGGCACCTAAACCATTAGTGATATTAGCTCCTAATTGTAAGCGAATATCTGCTTTTGATGAACGTAATGCTTGCGCATCCGTATTCATAGCAATAAATTCAGCGCCAGTTAGACCTTTTTCGATCATATAATTGATCGCGTTACCACCACCACCACCAATGCCAATAACTTTAATTATGGCTTGTGCTGAATGGTCTTCATCATCGATTATTTCAAACATTTGACTCTCTTCCACTCTATTATTTTCTTGTGACATCGTCTGTTACCACCCAATCCATGTAACTTGATAACTAATATTCTTTTTTTATCCAATTTTTTATTTTACTGAATAAACTTGCAAAACGATTTTCCGGCTCAGCATCCTCTTCACCTGCAAACTCGTCATTTTTATAACGTAATAAACCTACTGCCGTAGAGTAAGCTGGTGAGTTTACATCATCAGCTAATCCTTGAATATGTTCCGGTTTACCAATTCGAACTTGAATATTACCAAATACTTCTTCAGCAACTTCAACCAAACCTTCAATTTGAGCAGCACCACCTGTTATGACAACACCCGCCGCTAATTGTTGCTTTAAACCTTCACGCGCAAATTTATCATTCAATTTAAAGATTTCATTCTTAACTAAAGTTAATAACTCACTATATCGTGGCTCAATAACATCTACTAATATTGAACGCTGCAAACTACGTGCAGGTCGGCCACCGACACTTGGTAAATCGATGGTCTCTTCATCTAGTACTAAGCGTTTATTTAGACACCCATATTTAACTTTTATTGCTTCAGCTGACGTTGGCGGAGCACTAAATGCAATGGCAATGTCGTTAGTCACTGAGTTACCCGCATAATCAAGTACCATACTATGCTGTAATGAACCTGCGATATAGATAGAAAGGTCCATTGTACCACCCCCCATATCGATCATACAGACACCTAGCTCTTTTTCATCTTCACTAAGAATAGCTTCACTTGATGCAACACCTGAAAATGTTAACTGGTCAATCACTAAACCACAACGTTCAACTGCTTTTTCTAAATTTTTAACTAGGTCATTATGACAAGTAATTAAATGTACATTTGCTTTTAGCTTAACACCCGACAATCCAATAGGATTATTAATGTGCCCTTGGGAATCAATAGAGTATTCCTGAGGAATGACATGTAATAAGCGCTGTTCATCACGAATTTTCACTGAACGCGCATTATGGATCACACTTTCAACGTCATAGTTAGTCACTTCGTGTGCATCAATCGCCCAAGTACCCGATTCATTCATTGATTCAATGTGCGAACCTGAAACTGATAAGTTAACTGACGAGACTCGACAGTCAGCCATATCTTCTGCTTGTTTTAACGCACTTGCGATCGACTCAACGACTGCATCTAAGTTCGTTACAGAGCCTTTATCAACTCCCTTGGACGGGGCACTGCCCACTCCAACGATATTAATTACATCATTTGCTAATAACTCACCGATTAAGACAACCACTTTATTACTACCAATGTCTAAACCAACTGTGTAATTACTTTCCATTCGTCTATCACCATTTTCTCTATTTTAAGAGAGAAGAATTAACTCAACATGAGCATAAAATTATTATATTAGGTTTTATTATTTTCTGTTTTCTTCCATCCAATTGCCAACCCAGTATCATAACGAAGATCAACATAATCGATGGAGCTGATTTCATATTTTTGTGCAATTCTTGGAAATGCATTTAAAAATAGTTGTATACGTTCTAATTTTTGTTCTTTACCTAACTTCAAACTAATGCCATTTCTTAACACTAATTCACTGGCATTACGTTGGTCACTGTGTAAAGCAGCAATTCTGTAATGACTCGGCAACAATAACTGATTTAATTGTAAATATGTATTCAGCACTTGTTCAGAATGTTTATCATCACCTGACAGCGCAATATAATTATTGTCCTGCTCAGGTAACACATCGATAATTTCGCCAAACCGATTTAATAATGACTTCTGATTCCATGAAGCAACAATCGATTGCTCAACAATATGAATCTTTAATGTATCGGGCCAATTTTTTCGAATCGATGCAGAATAAACCCAGGGCTTTTGCTCTAATTGTTTTTGTATCTCAGCTATTTCTAAAGTAAAGAAATTTAACCTATCTTCTTGGTCTGCTAGCACCTCTCTCACCACATCTTCAGTAATATGCTCGCGGTCACCCGTGAGCACTAATGCCGTTAATGGTGATGATTGGTGGTCCGTTAACCAAAATTTTAATTTAAAAAAGCTATCCTGTAAGGCATACATTAAAAGTACAAAAACAAAGAAACCAATCCATTTGCTTATTTTGACTTGTTTTAACTTATGCCACATAAATTATAAAGTTTGCTCTAAAATAGATAACACTAATTGATCAAAGCTAATACCAGCTTGCTTCGCTGCTTTTGGTACTAAACTGGTTTCAGTCATGCCCGGTACTGTGTTCACTTCTAATAGGAACCAGTTTTTGTTTTCATCACGCATAAAGTCAACACGTCCCCAACCGCTACAACCAATAGTTTTAAAAGCTTCTTCAGCGATATGGTTTAACTCGATTAGTTCATTATCTGACAGCCCACAGGGACACAAGTATTGTGTTTCTGTGGATTGATATTTTGCTTGGTAATCATAAAACTGATTAGTTGTTTTCATACTAATAGCCGGTAATGCGCGACCATTTAGCATTGAAACAGTAAATTCATCACCGGTTATCCAAGATTCAAGTAATACTTTATTATCAAACTTAAAGGCTTCTTCTAAAGCAGCCACTAATTGTTCTGCATTTTCTGCTTTAGCCATACCAATACTTGAGCCTTCGTGTACCGGTTTAACCATTACAGCACCCGATAAGGAAGCTAGTATATCGGTAGCGGTTGATGGTTCAAAGTTTTCTTTGATAATAATTTGATAGCTTGCAGTAGGTAACTGACAACTTTGCCAAATTTGCTTAGTTTTGGCTTTATCCATACCAATTGCAGAACTCGATACATCACTGCCCGTAAAGGGAATATTCAATGTATTTAAAAAGCCTTGAATAGTGCCATCTTCGCCACCACGACCATGCAATACAATAAAAGCTCGCTCAAAACCTAACGCTTTAATTTGTGAAATATCATCAATTTTAGGATCCACGGCATGCGCATCAACACCTTGACGAATTAACGCATTTAAAACGGCATTGCCTGACATTAAAGAGACTTCTCGTTCTGCACTATTACCACCAAACAGAACTGCTACTTTTCCAAAATCTATCGCCATTAACTTGCGCTCACTTGTGTCATTTTTTCAATATCTAATTTTAATTCAGCTAAGGTTTTAACAACTGCGCCAATATTGCCCGCACCTTGAGTAAGGACCAGATCACCTTCTTGAATCACTTTTGCTAATGCACCCGGCAAAGCTTCAGGTGAGGCAACAAAAATAGGCTCTTTACCACTTTGTTGGCGAATCGTGCGACATAGCGAACGGCTATCTGCACCTGCGATTGGCGTCTCCCCTGCGGAATAAACATCTAATAATAATAGTTGGTCAACCTGCGATAAAACGTGCGCGAAATCTTCGTATAAATCACGAGTACGTGTATAACGATGCGGCTGATACGCCATCACAAGGCGCTTTTCGGGCCAACCTGCTCGTGCTGCGTTAATGGTTGCTTGTACTTCCGTTGGGTGATGACCATAATCATCTGCTAACATCGCTTTACCACGACCGGTTTCGAATTCACCATATTGCTCAAAGCGACGACCAATGCCTTCAAAACTTTGTAATGCAGCTAAAATAGCCGCATCTTCAATATCATCTTCCATCGCTACAGCAATTGCCGCAGCAGCATTCAATGCGTTATGTTTACCCGGTAAATTTAACTGGATCGTTAAATCAGGGCGATTATTACGGTGTACTAAAAATTCACTTCTGCTAACCGTTTGTTGAAAGTTAGAAATACGCACATCGGCTTGCTCATGAAAACCATAGGTCACACATTGACGAGCAAAACGCGGGATCAAACTCTCAACCACTTGATCATCTAAACAAACAACCGCAGTACCGTAAAAAGGTAAGTTTTGAATAAATTGCACAAAAGTATCTTTTAAAACTTCAAAGTCACCTTGATAGGTATCCATGTGATCAGCTTCAATGTTGGTCACTACTGACACCATGGGTTGTAGATGCAAGAATGAAGCATCACTTTCATCTGCTTCGGCAATTAAATAACGGCTTTGCCCTAATTTAGCATTAGTACCAGCACTATTTAGCAAACCACCAATCACAAAAGTAGGATCTAAATCTGCTTCACGATAAATACTCGCAATCAAACTAGTTGTGGTGGTTTTTCCATGCGTACCCGCCACAGCAACACCATGGCGATAACGCATTAACTCGGCTAACATTTCAGCACGACGAACCACGGGAATACGCGCTTGCTGCGCGGCCAATAACTCAGGGTTTTCTTTATTAATGGCTGTTGATACAACCACCACTGAAGCACCATAGATATTCTCTTGTGCATGACCAATAAAGATTTCTGCCCCAATGGTACGCAGACGTTTAACGACGGTATTTTCAGCAATATCAGAACCAGTGATTTTATAGCCTTCATAGGCTAATACTTCAGCAATCCCCCCCATACCAGCGCCACCTATCCCCACAAAGTGGATCTGTTTTACACGGCGCATTTCTGGGATCATGGTACGGATTTCTGCTAATTCAATTTTTGTCATCGGAATTCACTTTCACTATATTTTCACTAAGGAATTACAAACCGCAGCCACTTGCTCCGTTGCATTTCTAATTGCTATATTTTTACAGTTTGTGCTCATATCAACAAGCAACTGCCTATTTTGACTTAATGTCGCCAAACATTCACTTAATTTTTTTGCATTTAAGTCTTTTTGAGGAAGTAATATTGCAGCCTCTGCATTGACTAAACTTTGTGCATTTTTTGTTTGATGATCATCTACCGCATGCGGTAAAGGAACAAAAATAGCAGGTAACCCTACCACAGCAACTTCAGCAACTGTAAGCGCCCCTGCCCTACAAATAATAACGTCCGCCCAATCATAAGCGGCTGCCATATCAGTAATAAAATCTTGTACTTTATACTCTACTTGAGTTTCTTCATAACGTGCTAAAACAGACTCAGAAAAGCCTTTTCCAGTTTGATGCAAAATAGACACTTTTGTCGCGTCAAAGTTCATTAATGCTTGAGGTACTGTTTCATTTAAAACTTGTGCCCCTAAACTTCCACCAATTACGAGTACCCTTAAGCTAGAAGAGGATGCTGAAAATTGCTTTTCAGGTAGAGCCAAAAGATCTTTGCGTATTGGATTACCGACTAAAATAGCTTTTTCATTCAAAAATGCACCACTAAAGCCCATTAATACCTTTTTTGAGAAATAAGAGAGTAAGCGGTTGGTCATTCCAGCGATTGCATTTTGCTCATGTAAAACAACTGGAATACCTAAAGTCCAAGCCGCAATGCCACCTGGTCCACTGGCAAAGCCTCCCATACCCAATACTAAATCTACTTGTCTATTTTTTAAGACTTTACGTGCTTGAAAAATTGATTTCAAAATTTGAAAAGGAGCTGCTAGCAAACGTTTGATGCCATTCCCTCTCACTCCAGCCACATCAATAAAGTCGATTTCATAACCGTGTTCAGGTACTAATCTTGCTTCCATTCTTGCAGCTGTACCTAACCAGCTAACTTGCCAGCCTTCACTTTTTAATTTATCTGCGACCGCTAAGCCCGGAAATACATGCCCACCAGTACCGCCAGCCATCACCAATAAGGTTTTAGTTTTATTCATATTATTCAACCTTTAGGTCATTACTTGATGCATTGTCAGGCACACTTTTAGATACCTTGCTGGATGTGTTGTCGGCAGCGTTGTCAATCGTCTTGTCTGATTCCGTATCGAAATCAATACTGGATACAGTATTAGGTGCAAAGCTAGGTATATCGCTAGGTACATTTTTGGGTTTCGATTTTTTCTTTTTGACTTTCTTTGTAATGCGCACCTGAGCAGAGCTTAAACGCGTTTCAAAATCAATACGCAATACCAATCCCACAGCAATAGCGATCGTGATCAAACTCGAACCACCGTAACTAATCAAAGGTAAGGTCAAACCTTTAGTAGGTGCGACACCGGAAGCGGCACCAATATTAACTGCGGTTTGGAAAGCGAACCAAATTGCAATACCGATAGCAACGTAACCAGCAAAAACAAAGTTTTGTTGTAACGCTCTTCTACCAATCGAAAAAGCTTTATAAACGAGAATAAACTCAAGAATAATAACAATACTAACACCAATAAAACCTAACTCTTCCGCGAGAATAGCCATAATAAAGTCAGTATGTGCTTCAGGTAAATATTCAAGTTTTTGTACTGAGTTACCTAGCCCTTCACCAAACCAGCCGCCTCGCCCAAAAGCCATTAAAGACTGTGTTAACTGGTAACTTCGGCCAAATGGATCAGCCCAGGGATCTAAGAAACCAAAAACCCTTGCCATACGATAGGGTGAGGTAACAATCAATAGGATGATCACCGATAACAAGGCCACTGCGATCCCCACGAAAGAGATCATGCGCGCATTAGCAATGAATAACATACCCATCATGATCACTACGATCACCACGGTTGAACCTAGATCTGGTTGTAATAATAGTAACAACGCCAGTAACGCTAATATCGCCAAAGGTTTTATAAAGCCTTTGATAGTATCAATCACCTCTTTTTGCCGACGTAAAAGGTAGCTTGAAATAAACAACACCACAGACAGTTTTGCAAATTCAGAAGGTTGAATATTCAAGGGTCCAAAACGCAACCAACGTAAGGAACCATTCACTTCAGTACCAATTAATAACACTGAAAATAAAGCTAAAGTGGAAAGTAATAAGATCAAAGGCGTGTATTTATGCCAGCGTGTAATTGGGATCGAAACCACCGCAGCTAATATAAATAAGCATAAAATAATATAAATAAGGTGACGTTTTAAGAAACGAAATGGGTCATCGGAAAGTGCTATTCCTTCTGGCATAGAAGCAGAGGCGACAATCACTAAGCCAACGCCCATAAGTGTAAGCACTAACACCAATAAAGAACGATCATAAGCTTGCGGCTGCAGCGACGACTGAAAGGTTAGTGTTCTAAAGACAGATGCTAACTTATTACTAATAGCCCTAAACATAGCTAGATTTTTCCAGTAAGAGCGTTAACTAAATCAATAAAATGATCACCACGTGCCATGAAGTTTTTATACATATCTAAACTGGCGCAGGCAGGTGTCAAAATAGCTAAATCACCAGCTTCGGCCTGTTGATTAATATGTGAAATCGCTTGATCTAAATTTTCAACAATAATGGTTCGAGCATCCTGTTCTGCAATTAATGCAGCATCACGTCCGAAACAAACAATCTGCCCTTTTATTTCCTGTAATACCGATTTTAATTCAGAGAAATCAGCGCCTTTACCGTCACCACCTAAAATAACATGCACTTTACCTTGAATGGTATCAGACAAGCCTAATAGCGCTGCTTGGGTTGCACCAATATTAGTGGCTTTAGAATCATTGATCCAACGAACACCTTGCACTTCTTTAACAAACTCACAACGGTGTTTGAGTCCAGTATAGGTTTGTAATGTAGCTAACATACTCGTCATAGGTAAATCAACTTGTTGCCCTAAAGCGAGCGCAGCTAATGCATTCATCCAATTATGCTTACCACTCAATTTCAAAGCAGAACAAGCTAATAAAGGTTGTTGCTCAAGGCTTAAATAATGTTCATTTTTTTGAACCATTAAACCATAATGCTGTTGGTCAAAACCAAAGCTTAATTGAGGTTGTTTTTCAGTAAAGGTTAATGGGTCGTCACGGTTAATCAAAACCGATTGACTTTGTTGATAAATCTTATGTTTTGCATCGATATAAGCTTGGTAGCTTGGGTAACGGTCTAAATGATCTTCGCTGATGTTTAAAATAGTAGAGATATCAGCATTCAGAGACTCGGTCGTCTCTAATTGGAAGCTAGATAATTCTAAAATATAAAGTGCAACATCGGCGCTTAATAAATCTAAGGCTGGTACACCAATATTACCACCCACCCCAACATTAACGTTAGCATCAACAGCCATTTCACCAAGTAAGCTAGTCACCGTACTTTTGCCATTTGAGCCAGTAATGGTAACCAATTTTGCATGTTGATAAGGTGCTGTTTTTAATTCACGCGCAAATAACTCAATATCACCGATCACCTCCACACCCGACTTGATAGCGGCATCAATTGCTGGCGTCGCAATTGCAATGCCAGGACTAACCACTAAACAATCAAATTGACATAAAAGTTGCGTAGATAAAGGCCCGCTGATCAGCTTTGTTGTTGCGTCAAGTTGGTCTTTGCCAGGCGGAACTGCACGAGTGTCGAAGACAGTAACTACAATGTCTTTTTTACGGAAAAAATTGACACAAGAGAGGCCAGTTGCTCCCAAACCAATAATAGCAATACGCTTAGCAACCATATTAGCGAACCTTCAGCGTAACTAAGCCAATCAACACTAATACGATAGTAATGATCCAGAAACGAACAATTACACGTGGCTCTGGCCAGCCTTTTTTCTCGTAATGGTGGTGAATAGGTGCCATTCTAAAAATACGTTGCTTACGCATTTTATAAGAGCCCACCTGCAAAATCACCGAGACGGTTTCCAGTACAAAAATACCGCCCATGATCACTAATAAAAATTCTTGACGAACCAATACCGCAATCACACCAAGGATAGCTCCTAAGGCCAATGAACCCACATCGCCCATAAAGACTTGCGCAGGGTAAGTGTTAAACCATAAAAACCCTAAACCAGCACCGGCAATGGTACCGCAAATAATCACTAATTCACTTGCTTGTGGAATATACGGAATAAATAGGTAATGAGAGTAGTTAACATGGCTAGTTAAATACGCTATCAATGCAAAAGCAGACGCTACCATTACCGTTGGCATAATCGCTAGACCATCTAAGCCATCGGTTAAATTGACCGCATTACTACTACCCACTACGGTGAAATAAACCAATGGGATAAACAGTAAACCTAGGTACGGCATATATTCTTTGAAAAAAGGGACCACTAAAGTTAACTGTGCATCACCTTGTGCTGTCATATATAAAACGATACCTAAGGCTAGCGCAGCAACTGATTGCCAGAAATACTTCCAGCGTGCAATTAATCCATCGGGATGTTTACGTACCACTTTTAAGTAATCGTCCATAAAGCCAATCGCGCCAAAAGCAATGGTAGTGAACAGCACAATCCAAACATATAGATTATCTAATCTTGCCCACAACAAGGTACTTAATACGATCGCGGCTAAAATGAGTACACCACCCATGGTTGGTGTTCCAGCCTTACTGAAATGAGATTCGGGCCCATCATCACGTACAATTTGACCGATCTGCTGACTCTGTAAAAAACGGATCAATTTAGGGCCAGCCCACAATGAAAATGCAAGTGCAGTCAAAACAGCTAAAACCATTCTCACGGATAAGTATGTCAACACATTAAAAAAAGTGTAATGACTTGAAAGTAATTCCGCTAACCAGACTACCATTGTTAAATCCTATTTATATAAAGCTGTTGTACAGCTAATGTAGACGTCTTACGCAGTGGTTTGTTTAATAAAAGCAACGATCTCTTCCATTTTTGCACTACGCGACCCTTTTATAAGCATCACTATTTTAGATTCTTTATCACTTAAATAAGCACAGATAGCTTGTTTAAGTTGTTGTTTATCTGAGAAATGTTCTGCCACTGTTTTTTTCGCAGCCGCATTATACGCATGGGTTGCGAGTTGACTCAAATTTCCTACGGTAAATAATTGCTGAATGCCCTGTTGTTGAGCATATTCACCAATACTTTTATGTTCCTGTTCCGCAAATTCGCCTAGCTCTCCCATATCACCGCAAACCAACACTTGTTGCGCGTCATATTGCGTTAATAAATCAATACCCGCTTTAACCGACGCAGAGTTTGCATTATAAGTATCATCAATCACTGTTAAGCGATCTGAAACTACAGAGCAATTCACTCGACCAGCTACCTGTTGGACAGTTTCCAAGCCCTGTTTAATATCCTGTAAGGTGCATCCTAAGGCAATCGCCATGGTACTTGCTGCTAGTGCATTACTGACATTATGTAACCCAGGAAGGTTCAATTTTATGCGTATGTTTGGCAAACAATTGAGGTTATTTATTAATGTATTTGCAAGATTTAATGTAAAGCTCGCTTGCCCGAGTTGATTATGTGTAATGTCAGATGCAAATAGATCCGGTTCCGCTATGTTTTTTGCTCCATCTGTACTTTTAAGTTCAGCTGAAAAAGTAATAAAGCGTTGCTCTTGATTAGTTAAGTTTCGCACAAAATCTGCAGCAAAATCGGCATCTAAATTCACTACTGCAATACCAGATTTATTTAAGCTCGACCAAATTTCAGCCTTTGCAGTCGCCACACCTTGCAACGAGCCAAATCCTTCTAAATGCGCAGGCATTACATTGTTTACTAGTGCCACATCGGGTTCAACGAGTGCTGAGGTATAGGCGATTTCACCAATATGATTAGCCCCTAATTCAAGTACAGCAAATTGATGTTGTGCTTGTAATCTCAATAGCGTTAATGGCAAACCTATATCATTATTAAAATTACCGGCAGTCGCTAATACTTTGTCCGAGTTCCCATTATGTGCCGATAATATGGCACTCAATAATTCTTTACAGGTGGTTTTGCCGTTACTACCCGTTATCGCAGCACACTTAATGCCTTTTATTTGCTGCTTGATATAACGTCCTAATAAACCTAATGCAATTCTTGTATCTGCAACCATCACCACAATGCAATCATCAGCAAAAGTGAAGTTGTTGTTTTCACCGCAACTATTTTTAACCGAGTTTTTTTCAACCCTGTTTTTTTCAACCCAGCTCTTTTCAACTAATAGGACTGCGGCACCTTTATCAAGGGCGCTTTGTAGCATGTTATGCGCATCAAAAGTTGGGCCTTTTAATGCAATAAACAGGTCATTTTCACTGATGGTTCGAGTATCAGTACTTACATTATTAATCACAACAGAATTAATTTGCGCTAAAGTCAGATTATCTGATTTCTGATTATCTACATTAAGACTATTTAAATTAAGGCTATCTAAATTAAGCTGACCATCAGTCGCTTCACATAACTGTTCTACGGTGATCGGTATCATACGCTTTGTTCCTGCTGTTTATCTTTGTTCTCAATCAAGTCGCTCAAACACTCTCGATCGCTATAATGTACTTTTTTATCGCCAAAGATTTGATAATCTTCATGCCCTTTTCCAGCCATTAAAATAATATCGTTAGCTTGTGCTGATTGTAGTAAATGTAGAATGGCTTGTTTACGATCATGTATCACTAAGGCCAACTCAGGTTGAGTTAAGCCTTTTTTAATATCTTGAACAATTTGCAGGGCATCTTCACTACGTGGGTTGTCGTCAACAATTACCACTTGGTCTGCACCTTGCTCCGCCATTTTAGCCATTTCAGGTCGTTTGCCTTTATCACGATCACCACCACAGCCAAAGACAGCGATAATACGCCCCTTTTGTTTATGATTTTGCAACGCTTTTAAAGCATTCAGCAAAGCATCAGGTGTATGAGCATAATCAACCACAAACGTGACCTGTTGTTGCGCAAAAAAGTATTGCTCCATTCTTCCAGGCACAACCGTTAACTTAGCTATCACGTCTGCAATTTGTTTAATCGAAAAACCATCCGCCAGTAACGCACAACAGACTGCGGCAATGTTTGAAACATTAAAGTCACCATAAAACGGTGCATTGATAACACCATCACCCCAACTAGAGGCAAATTCAAAACTAATTCCCTGCGCGAGGTACTGTACTTTTTTAATGCTGAAGAAAGGTTGATTTGAAAAATATTGCTGCGCATTCACGCCATAAGCAATGGCCTTTGGAAATTCTTTTAACCAAGCTTGTCCTACTGCATCGTCGGCATTAATAATACGATGTTGCAGAGGGAACTCAGTAAATAATGTCTTCTTAGCGAGAGCATAAGCTTCTAACGTACCGTGATAATCAAGGTGATCGCGCGTTAAGTTAGTAAAAATAGCGGTTTCAAAAGGGATAGCAGCGACACGTCTTTGTACCAAACCATGTGAAGACACTTCCATGATTGTATGTTTGGCACCTTGGGATTGATAATGTTGCAATTCGCGGCAAACTGAAATGGCATCTAAAGTAGTATTTAAACTGCTTGTTAACTTTCCATATAAACCATTGCCGATAGTGCCCATTTGCGCACTTTTCTGATTCAACAACATATAGCTATTTGCTAGCAAACTAGCAATGGTGGTTTTACCGTTTGTACCGGTAATAGCGGTAACCGCATGTAGATTTTGTTGAGGAAAGTAAAAGCGCATAGCTAATTCACTAAGGTGTTTGCCTAGTTGATAAATCTCTATGACAGGCGTCGTTGCTTCAAAGCGGATGTGTCCATTGGCTGTTTTATCGGTAGTTTCAGCAAGCACCACTGCAGCACCAGCATTAATGGCATTATTGATAAACCTGCGGCCATCATTAATTGCCCCCTGCAAAGCAACAAATAAGTCACCTTGCTGAACTTCACGACTATCTAAGGTCATGCCAGATAAAGACTGAGTTAATGAAACAGTTAACCAAGGCGCTAGCAACCAAGTAATGTCGATATTATCTTGGTGTTGATTAAGCACACTTTTTACATTCTGTGCTGGCACCGGTTGCGTTTCTTTAACCATTATTTAGCCTCCAAATAGGTGTAACTTTGATCTCCACCATCGGGTAATACATGTGTTAATAATAAAGTACTTTTCATCACCGCAGAAAATACAGGTGCAGCCACATCGCCAGCATAGTAACGATCCCCCTGTGGTTCATTAATCATAACTGCAATAGCAAAACGTGGACGACTAGCCGGTGCTACTCCTGCAAAGACAGCAACATAATCATCGCCATAACCACCTGCTTCAGCTTTTCGAGAAGTCCCAGTTTTACCGGCTATACGGTAACCTTCAACTTTGGCTTTTTTTGCGGTACCGCCAGGTTCACTAACCCCTTCCATCATTGCAACGACTTCAAGCGCAATATTTTTAGGAATAACTTGTTCGCCTGGATATTCTGGACCTTTGATAATAGACAAAGGATATTGCATACCACCACTACCTAAGATGGCATAAGCTTTAGCAAGCTGTAGCGTTGTCGAGGTAATACCATATCCAAAGGACATAGTGGCTAATTCAAAATCAGACCAACGATGGCGAATAGGTAAACGCCCAACACTTTCACCAATCAAAGCAATACCAGTATCATTACCAAAACCAAAATCAGCAAAAGTTTGCTGCAATTGCTCTGGTTTTAAACGCAAGGCTAATTTACTTACCCCAATATTACTGGACTTTTTCAAAATTTTAGCCAAATCCATTTTTCCATAGTTGCGACCATCGCGAACGCGACGACCACCAATGGTCATCCAACCAGGGGAAGTATCAATCACTTCATCAACATCGGTTTTATGGTGTATCAATGCACTAGCAACCACTAAAGGTTTAACCGTTGAGCCTGGTTCAAAGGTATCAGTAATCGCTCGGTTACGTAATTTGTAAGCTTGGTATTGAGTACGATCGTTTGGATTAAATGAGGGGTAATTGGCCATCGCATAGATTTCACCGGTGTGAACATCTAACACCACAATAGAACCTGAAGTTGCGTTATTCATTTTAATTGAACGTTTCAATTCAGTATAAGCAACAGCTTGAATACGCTGATCAATAGTAAGCTGTAAATTGCCTGCTAACTTTTTCTCTTTAAGTACTTCAATATTATCAATAACATTACCTAAACGGTCTTTACGAACACGTTTTTTACCGGTTTGTCCTTGTAAGTAATCATTATAACTTTTTTCAATACCTTCAATACCTTGTGCATCTAAATCAGTTAACCCTAAGATATTGGCATTAATTTCACCGGTAGGATAAAAACGATGAGACTCTAATTGGCTAGCAATCCCCGACAGTTTTAACTGCTTAACATATTGCACCATAGGATCGTTAACTTGACGTTTTAAATAAGCAAAACGTGCCTTAGGTCGTTGAATTATTTTAGCAATGGCTTCACGTTCAATGCCTAATACCTCGGCTAACGCAGACCATTTTTTTGATTCATAAAAGTATTTTTTGGTATGTCGCTCTAACCCTGTTTTGGGATTGACAACAACACTATCAGCCCACTCTTCAAGGGTGAAAGCAAAATGTTTTTTGACCTCTTTAGGATCTACCCAAATGGCAAAGGCTGGTACACTGATCGCTAACTCTTCACCATTACGATCTTCAATATTACCTCGATGCACCACGGATTTAGTGACACGCAAACTACGTTTGTCAGCTTCATTGGTTAAGTACTCAGGTTCTAAGATCTGTATAAAGGCAAGGCGGGAAATTAAGGCTATTGCAATTAATGAAATAGTCACAGCAACAAAAACATATCTACCCGAGGAATAACTCAGGTAGATTTTTTTCTTTCTTGTTTGTGAGCTTCCCTTTGCCCTTGATGTCGTCCGTCTTTTATTCATCGAATTTCCACTAATACACTATTTTGTTTGGTTGGTTGCGACATTGATAACTGTTTGGTTGCAACTGAACGAATGCGACTATGTTCATCGAGTGTATGTTCTTCGATCAGCAAGTTTTTCCACTCGATCATTAAGTTATCTTTTTGTTGAGATAAGAATTCTTTTTTTGTCACTAATTCTCGTGTTTCATGAGTGATGTAAATATTATACAAAGCACTGATTAATATCACGATTCCTAGGATCACTAGGATCGCGTTTTGACGTAAGTCCGCTAATATCAGTAATAATAAATTTTCACGAGAAGCCACCATCTAGTTAACCTCTGGCTGTCTCAATTTGACAGCAACACGCAATACCGAGCTACGAGCGCGTGTGTTGACAGCAATTTCTTCAGCACTTGGTTTAATCGCTTTACCCACCGCTTTTACGTTTTTACCCACTTGCATTTGTGCGTCAGTTAAAGGCAAACCAGGCGGATACTCAGGCCCTTTTTCCTGCTTACGAATAAAGCGTTTTACAATACGATCTTCCAGAGAATGGAAACTGATCACCGAAAGTTGACCACCAATCGCCAAAATATCTAAAGCACCGTCTAATACCTTATGGATCTCTTCTAACTCACTATTGATATAAATACGAATGCCTTGGAAACTCCGCGTTGCAGGGTGTTTTTTCTTTTCACGCTTAGGACATAAACGCTCAATTAACTGTGCTAATTGCAACGTCCGAGTAAACGGAGTTTCTACTCGATCTGCGACAATCGCGCGTGCAATGCGGTAGGCAAACTTCTCTTCACCGAAGGTCTTTAAAGCCCAGCCAATATCATCAACATCTGCTTTTGCTAACCAATCTGCGGCACTAATGCCCGATGTCGGGTCCATGCGCATATCTAATGGTCCATCGCGCATAAAACTAAATCCGCGCTCTGCGTCATCAAGTTGTGGCGAAGAAACACCAAGATCCAATAACACACCGTCTATCTTACCGGCCAAGCCAAGGTCTTTAATATATTCAGCCAAACCTGAAAAAGGTCCATGAACAATTTGAAAACGACTATCTTCTTTTTGTAAAGCTTCTGCGGTAGCAATTGCACGCGGATCTCTATCGATCGCAATTAAACGGCCATTTGGCCCTAGTTTCGATAAGATATGTCGTGAATGTCCACCACGTCCAAATGTCCCATCGACATAAATCCCATCGGGTTTAATCGCTAGTCCATCAACGGCTTCATTTAATAATACAGTTATATGCTCACTCATCTAGAACGAGAACTCCTTGAGAGAATCACTTAATTCCATGCCTAATGACATGTCACTTTGTAGATCTTGCTGAACTTGTTGATGCCACACTTGCTCATCCCAAATTTCGAATTTATTTAATTGTCCGACTAACATTATTTTTTTATCTAGCTTTGCATGCTGGCGTAAGGTGGGCGCAATTAAAGTACGGCCATTTTTGTCTAACTCACATTCACTGGCATGGCCTAAAATTAATCGCTGTATACGTCTTTCCTGTGGGTTGGTACTTGATAAACCACGTAATTTATTTTCAATCAATAGCCACTCATGTAATGGATAAAGCAACAAACAGTTCTGCGTTTGAAAATCAATCGTGCACACAAACTGCCCCTGACAAGTGTCAGATAGCCAATCACGATACCGAGTAGGGATCGCTATACGTCCTTTTGTGTCGAGATTGATCGCATTTGCACCACGCAACATGACGGTTCAGTTCCATTGATTGATGGGTGAAAGATCCATTTTATAAGAAAAAGATCCACAAAACGACACTTTTTCCCACTTTTGGACACCCAGTCTAATATTCTGCGATATTATTGCAAGCAATGGATCTTTTAAAATGAGGATCACAATCACACTTTCCTCGGCTAGGTATTTTATTTATTTGTTATATCGGTTAATAAAAAAGTGAAATTATCCTCAAAAGGCGACCAATTAATAAGTTGCGTGATATACTCCGCCGCTTAATACAATTTAACCAATAAACTCGGAAGGAAATTCCTTTGCAAGACGAACAATTAAAAGCTTTTATCATCAATCAACTTGAAGACATGAAAGCAAAAGAAATCGTAACTATTGATGTTGCAGGTATCTCAGATGTCACTGACACTTTGATCATATGTACTGGTACTTCAAAACGCCACGTACGCTCAATTGCAGAACAAACTGCATTAGCAGCAAAAAACGCGGGTGAAGTGCCACTAGGCGTTGAAGGCCTTGAAGGTAGTGAGTGGGTATTAATTGATATGGGTACTGTGGTTGCACATGTAATGCAAGATGAAACTCGTCAATTTTATCAACTAGAAAAACTATGGACTGAAACAGCGTAATGAAAATTCAGCTAATTGCAGTGGGTACTAAAATGCCTGACTGGGTTGAAAAAGGTTACCTTGAATATGCACGGCGTTTCCCAAAAGAGATGCAACTTGAGTTATTAGAAATTAACGCAGGTAAACGTGGAAAAAACGCGGACATTAAGCGTATTTTGAAAAAAGAAGGTGAATTAACCTTAGAAGCGATTCCAAAAGGTAATAAAATTGTCACGTTAGAAGTGACAGGGAAATCGTGGACAACAGAACAATTAGCGAATGAAATGACTAAGTGGCAGCACGATGGGCGAAATATTAGCCTATTAATTGGCGGGCCTGAAGGTTTAGCACCGGAATGCATTCAACAGTCAGAGCAACGCTGGTCTCTTTCTGCATTAACCCTACCGCATCCATTAGTAAGAATCTTAGTTGCTGAAAGCTTATACCGAGCTTTCACGCTAACCATTAACCACCCTTATCACAGGGAATAAAGTTGAAGAGAAAGCGTAATAGCATACGTAACCACAGTGCTGAATCAGCCCTCTTTTTACGTAGAACTCTAGTTGTTTTCTTAGCAATACTGCTTGCAGTGGGTATTTTGATCTCCAATTTGTATTACCTACAAATTAACTCCTTCGATACTTACAAAACACGATCTAATGCCAACAGGATCAGTGTACAAACAGTGCCGCCCAATCGTGGTTTAATCTACGATCGCAACGGTGTTATTCTCGCTGAAAATAGACCTGTTTATAGTTTGCAAGTTATTGCCAATAAAACCAATAACTTAACAAAAGATATTGAACGGCTAACCAAACTTTTATCTTTAACAGATAGAGAATTAGTTAAATTTAAAAGCAAAAATCGTTATTCACGATCTTTTAAAGCGATCACTATTCGCGATCAGTTAACGCCTGAAGAAGTCGCACTATTTACCGTCAACCAACACCTCTTTAAAGGTTTTTCAATTCAAGCGAGCTTAAAACGTTATTATCCTTTTGGTAATGCATTCACACACGTTTTAGGTTACATAGCAAAAATTAATAGTCGAGATTTAGAAAAAATTGAACAACGCGGTGAACGCGCACGTTACCAAGGTACTCGCTACATCGGTAAATTAGGTATCGAACGTTATTACGAAGATATTTTGCACGGTCAGCCAGGACAACGCCAAGTAGAAGTGGATAGTTGGGGTAAAGTGATCCGCACCTTGCAATTTACAGCACCAACACCGGGTAAAGATATCACCCTTAATATTGATATTAATTTACAATTAAAAGCACAAGAGCTATTGGGTGATAACCGCGGTAGCATTGTATTAATGGAAGCAAAAACCGGTGCAATATTAAGTTTAGTATCGGCACCAAGTTACGATCCAAACTTATTTGTAACAGGGATCAGCCAGAAAAAATATCAATCTTTACTGTCCTCTCGAGATCGCCCATTAATAAACCGTGCGACTCAAGGCCGCTACCCTCCAGCTTCGACCATCAAACCACAAATGGCGTTATTAGCGTTAGATGAAAAAGTGATCACAGAAGAAACTAAAATAAAAGATCCTGGTTGGTGGATTGTACCTAACTCCAAACGCCGTTTTCGTGACTGGAAACGCTGGGGCCATGGTTTAGTGGATGTGTTCCACGCTATTGAACAAAGTTGTGATACCTTCTTTTATGATACTTCCTATAAGTTAGGGATTGACCGCATCGAGCCCTTTATGCGTTTATTTGGCTTTGGTGAGTACAGCGGCTTAGATATTGCAGAAGAAACAAAGGCAATTATGCCGTCACGTGATTGGAAACGAGGCCGCTTTAACCAACCTTGGTACGATGGGGACACCATCTCGATTGGTATTGGACAAGGTTACTGGACTGTTACACCTATTCAGTTAACAAAAGCAACGGCTATTCTGGCAAGACGTGGAGAAAATATTAAACCGCATGTATTACGCTCGATCACTGCTGCGGGAGAAACCTCAACGCCAGTGTACGAAACCGCACCGATCATCAAATTACACAGTAGCCGTTATTGGGATATTGCGTTAAAAGCCATGCAAGGCGTAACCAGTAAACGTTCTGGTACCGCTTATCGTGCTTTTGGTGATGCACCTTATACAGTTGCAGGTAAATCGGGTACAGCTCAGGTCATCAATATCAAAGAAGATGAAGTTTATGATGCCGATAAAATTAATGAACGTCACCGTGATAATGCGATGTTTGTTGCCTTTGCTCCCTTTGAATCACCTGAAGTTGTGGTCTCAGTTGTATTAGAAAATGCAGGTGGAGGCAGTAGTAATGCAGCACCTATCGCGCGTGAATTATTTGATGAATATTTTAAAAACATACATCCAATCGCACCTAAATCTGCACCGGATTCATAATTATGGTTAGCACCCAAGCTCAAAAAAGTATTTTTTATCGTTTGCATATCGACCCGTACCTATTGCTGGGTTTATTTGCACTAATGAGTATTAGCTTAACGGTATTATATTCAGTGGCCGGCTATGAAATGGTCTATCGTCAATTGGTCCGTCTCGCCATTGCTTTAACCGTGATGATTGTGATTGCACAAATACCACCGGAATGGTATCGACGCTGGACACCCGGTATATTTATTATTTGTGTGATGTTATTGATTGCCGTATTGGTAATAGGTCATACCGGAAAAGGCGCACAACGTTGGCTAGATTTAGGCTTTACTAAGTTTCAACCTTCGGAAATTATGAAACTGATCATGCCTTTAATGGTCGCCTATTATGTCAGCCAACACACCCTGCCAACACGTTTTACACAAGCCCTTGTTGCCCTTGTTATCGTTATTATTCCGACATTAATAATCGCTAAGCAACCGGATTTAGGTACTTCAATCTTAGTTGCCTCATCGGGTTTATTTGTACTGTTTTTATCGGGTATTTCTTGGTTATATATCGGTATTGCTTTGGCGGGGGTGATCGGGTTTATTCCTATTCTATGGTATTTTTTAATGCTTGATTATCAGCGCGGGCGAGTATTAACCCTACTTAATCCAGAAGCGGATCCCTTAGGTGCCGGTTACCATATTATCCAATCTAAAATTGCCATCGGTTCAGGCGGACAATGGGGAAAAGGTTGGCTAGAAGGCACACAATCGCAACTAGAGTTTTTACCGGAACGACATACAGACTTTATCTTCTCAGTATTTTCAGAAGAGTTTGGCTTTATGGGGGTGTTGTTATTACTGAGTATTTACATTTTGATTATTGGTCGTGGCCTGTGGATTGCTAATCAAGCGCAAGATGCCTTTACCAAACTGATCGCAGGCAGTATCATCCTGACCTTTTTTGTTTATATCTTTGTGAATATTGGTATGGTGAGCGGATTATTACCTGTGGTAGGTGTTCCACTTCCAGTGATCAGCTTTGGCGGGACGTCGATTGTTACCCTACTGGCAGGATTTGGCATTCTAATGTCTATTCACACTCATAAACGCTTTAATATAAAACGGTGACCCCACAATGAAGAATTTAATCCTATTCAGCTTAACCTGTATTTTGTTAAGTGCCTGTAGTAGTGAGCAAAAACGCTATCAATATAGTGATGATCATGCGCCTACGGCTATTCCACCATTAGCACATATAGAAGATGTGAATCCTCGCTATGAGCCACAATCTCGAGGTGGTAACAAAGACTATCGCGTACGTGGTATCGACTACAAAGTATGGCGTGATATTACCGAGCTAACGGAAACTGGCGGTGCTTCTTGGTACGGTAATAAGTTTCATGGTCACCTCACTTCCAATGGTGAACGTTATAACATGTTTGCAATGAGTGCAGCGCACAAAAACCTGCCTTTACCAAGTTACGTGCAAGTCACTAACTTAGCGAATAAAAAACAAATTATTGTGCGAGTGAATGACCGTGGTCCTTTCCATAAAGGGCGTATTATTGACCTGTCCTACGCGGCGGCTAAAAAACTAGATATTATTCAGGCAGGTACAGGACAAGTTGAAATTAAATTAATCCACTTTTCTGAAGATGAAAGTACTAGCTTATTAGACAAACAACAAAATGAGAGTATCTACGGTACCTTTACCATTCAATATTTAGTGACATCAAGTGCAGCAAAGGCAACTCAACTATCCAACGCATTAAAAACTAAACATAACGTAGCGACTTTTTTTGAACAAAAAAATAACCTCTATTATCTACGTATAGGTCCTTTAAGCAGTGAAGCAAAAACAGAAGCTTTATTAAAAACTATTCAAAAAGACTACCCTAAAGCTTACATTATTCATCAAGAGCCTTAATATTAACAAATACTTATTAACTGCTTTTTGACAGAGCAGACTTTTAAGATAATATGCCTTTTTAAGATGGCGTCGCTTTTCTAAAATCAGGAAAGCTTGCTCAGAAAATAAAAATGCCGCGTTGAATGGATTATATTCAACGCGGCATTTTACTTTTATAACAGTTACTTTTATAACACTTACTTTTATGACAATTAGTTTTATTACTTTATTTTACTGTAATTCCAAAAAAGCTTAGCTATTTAAGTCAATACTTCAAGTATTTCCTAAACACATTCGCAACGTTATTGTCCTATTATTTAAGTTTAAATTTATTGATAATAGCCACTAACTGTAGATTTGATTCAGTTAAATGATGGGTGCTATTGACCGTCTCTTTACCATTAACACTGAGTGTATCGACCATACCTTGAATCGCCGTCATATTACGATTAATTTCTTCACTCACAGAACTCTGCTCTTCTGCAGACGTTGCTATTTGCCCTACTAAGTCATTAATATTAAGTACAGCTTCAGTCACTAAATCAAGCGAAGAAGAGACTTTAGAAGTTGTCGTTGCAGTACTGAGGCAACTTTGTTTAGTTGAGTCCATACTAACTACGGCAGCTTCAGAACCAACACTTAACTTTTCTAGCATAGTATTAATTTCTATCGTGCTTTGTCTTGTTCTCGCGGCAAGTGCCCTTACTTCATCGGCCACCACGGCAAAACCACGACCATGTTCTCCGGCTCTTGCGGCTTCTATCGCGGCATTTAATGCAAGTAGATTAGTTTGCTGTGCAATTTCACCAATCACATTCAAAACACTACTAATTTGAGCACTGTCTTCACTCATTGATATAATTGTCTTGCCGGTATCTTCAACCTCATCGACTAAATCCGTGACACTCTGAACAGCTTGTTGTACCGCTACTTTAGATTGTTCTGCTTCGCTATTGGTCGCCTCTGTCTGTTTCGCGGCATTAGCTGCACTTTCTGCCACTGCATCAGCTGTCGCACTCATTTCATGAATAGAAGTCACCGCCATTTCCATCTCTTCGCTATGCGATTGCAATAAGCGATGGCTCGACTTGGTCAAGTCTTCTAAGGTATTTATCTGATTGTTAATGTTGACACTAGAGTGAGAAACATCGAGCATCATAAGCTGTAGGTTTTCTATGAATTTATTAATACCATCAGCAATCTTACCTAAATCATCACTTGTTTCCACCTTCAGGCGATGTGTTAAATCACCACTGCCATTAGCTAAGTCTGTGATCACATTTCTTAATGTCACAACAGGACGGAAGGCAATATTTAGAGCTAAGACACTAAGTGGAATAATCACGGCAGCAGCGATTAATAACGCGATAGTAATGGAATTATTGAGGTTATCGGTATTACCTTGTATATAACTATTATCGATGTAACCGGTCAGCGACCATTCGTTACCTTCAATGCTAAAGGTATTGCTAATAGGCGTTAAATCACCCTCTATTTTGTTAGAGAATAAAACAGTGCCCACAGAGTCTTTTAATTCAACGTAACTACCATCTACGGCAGACATTTCAAAAAGACGACGTATTTTTGTAAGGTCAATGACAAAAATATCACCGGCATCATCAGCTTCTTTTTTAGTAATATTGATGTAAGGGATCTGATTTTCAAAATAGACATTACTGATTGATAATGGATCTTTTGCATTAGCAATTTGTGCGATATATTTTTCGTTGTTTGACGGCTCATCAATACTGCCTTGTTTATCAAATACCGACCCATACTTATATTTTATAATATTGCTAAAACCAGTGGAGTCGACCGCCTTTTGTATTTCCGTAAAACTAAAATTACTATTACGAGCAAGTTTTACATTATTTTCAAAATCATTAATCAACTGATCTTTAACGAGATTAAGCTGAGCTTGAATATTCTGGGTGTCATTTTTATAAATGTATTCTTTAATATAATAATTTGCACTTAAGAATGAAATCATTACTGAAATCGTAATGATGGCAACAACTAATGTTAATATTTTTGCTTTGAATGGAATTTTCTTAAAACTATTTTGCATGTAATTACTCGCTTGCTTTTAGTTAATTGCTTATTTACTGACTTATGTAGCTCAACTGTTTCGATATGCTCAGACTTATTCGTTTAATGCCTAGCTTGGGCAGCATCAAAATCCGCTGCAAATAAATCTAAATAAACGGATTTGATATTAAAAGTAGTGCAAACATATTCAATTGATAAATTAATAAGATGGGTTCACAACTCACGACTAGATTGATTGTAGTAACTTTTTAATTAAAAGCTTGGTTACATTTAATTAACATCTACAAATGCAGAGAAGATCACAAAAAAAGCAATCTTACTTATTGTTTTAAAAGGATAAAAACATTAACCTATAATTTTTAATCAAATAAAAGACAACTATTTATAAGTCGAATTTATTGCTTTACGCAGGTTATTTAAACACATCTTAAATTTTTACAATTTTATTTGAACAATCATTCAAATAAGCCTTGATAAGCATTAAACCATCCCCATTACTTAACTATGGTTACAACAAATAATTTTGTTTAACACAATTAATTACAACGATTAGTAACAACAACTAATTACAATAAGGGAACATATAATGGCTATTGATTTACTTTCACCGTTTAAATTAAACGACACGATCACGCTAAGTAATAGAGTATTAATGGCACCACTGACCCGTTGTATGGCAGATGATGATTTAGTCCCTACACAGGATATGGTTGATTATTATGCACGTCGAGCTGATGCTGGCTTAATTATTAGTGAAGCGACTATTATTCGCCCCGATGCACAAGGCTACCCTAATACGCCTGGATTATTTACCCAGCAACAAATTCAAGGTTGGAAAAAAGTAACCGATGCAGTACATAAAAATGGCGGAAAAATGTTTGCTCAGATATGGCATGTTGGTCGTGTCGCACATCCACACTTTTTCGATGGTGAAGTATTAGCCCCTTCTGCGATTGCAGTTGAAGGCTCTGTTCCGCGCATGCGTGAGTTAACTTATATCACGCCTAAAGCAGCGACGATTGAAGATATTCAAGGCTTAATAGCTGATTATGCAAAAGCGGCTGAGAATGCAATAGAAGCGGGTTTTGATGGTGTAGAAATACATGGTGCAAATGGCTATTTGATCGACCAATTTTTACATTATGCAGCCAATACACGTGACGATGAATACGGTCAAACACCTGAAAATATGTCTCGCTTTGCACTACAAGTAGTTGATGCTGTGATCGCAGCAATTGGTAACGATCGTACTGCATTACGTTTAACGCCCGGTGCGTACTTTAATATGAGCGAAGATAATCGCGATCAAGCTATTTTTGATTACTTATTAGCGCAACTTGAGAGTAGAAACTTAGCTTACTTACACGGTGGCATTTTTGATGATAGTACACGTTTTGACTCATTACAGGGTAAAACAACGTCTGAATATTTACGTGCAGGTTACTCAAAGGGTACTTTAGTCGGTGTAGGAAGTTACAGCTTTGAAAGTGCAAAAGAGGCTATTAATGACGATAAGTTTGACCTAATTGCAATTGGTCGTCCGTTTATTGCTAATCCAGATTACATTAGCAAAATGATTCATGGTGAAGAGACCCTTGCTTATAGCGATGAAATGCTAACAGAATTAAAATAATAGCAGATCTGGTTTTGTTCTATGTAACGGGTATGTATATACCCTATAAAACCAAGCTTAAAATAAAGGCAATAAATAAAGACAACCTGGATTAATTTCGGTTGTCTTTTTTATTGAATATTTTTATGTTCAATATCTAATAACTTCGCAAGCAGTTAAAGAAAGAGTAAATTATTACTTGTGATAAGGTCCTTTAAACAGTGAAAAGAGGCATAGGCGCTTTTAGAAAAGTTACAAAATAAATATCCTAGCGATTTTGCTGTACGACAAAAAACGCTAGGGGACAATCTCTAAATTAAGCGGCACTAGCCTCTAATTCTGTCATTTTACGGTCTTTTGCTATCAAACTATAACCAACAATAACAAATACCCCTTGGCATGCCATGACTGCACTCATGGCTATTACACCATACTCACTGAACAGTGACACCATTGCGCTAGCTAGTACACACAACATCATCTGCAAAAAGTTTAATAAGCCAGATGCTGATGCACTGTTACTTTTGAAAGATACCAATGCACTATTTGCTACAATCGGATAAATTGCACCGTTGGCTGCTGCCATAAAACACATCGGAATTAGCAAGGGAACAATACTATTACCTGTGCCTACCACCGCAACTGCAAAAGTTGCAATCACACTTAAAATGAACGTTTTCAGTAACAATGGCAGTATTTGCTCAGTGTTATAGCGATTTAGTAATGTCCGACAAGTATATCCACCAATGATAAAAGCGATAGTTTGCGGTACATAACTCAAACCAATATCAGTACCTGAATAACCCATTGCACTCATTGCAAAAGGAGACCCGGTTAACCATGCAAAAAAGGCTGCTGAACAAGCCGCATAAATGATCATATTACCGCTGAATTTTTTTGATTTTAAAATACTAACATACTGTTTTAAAATCGAGATTGAAGGTTGATCAGTTACCTTTTGCTGAGTAACGTTATTACTGCTAAAATCGATTAAACTACTTCGGATCGCCCAAACAACACCAATTAAAAGTAAACAATAAAAAATGCTCTGCCAGCCAAATTGAACTTCAAGTAAACCGCCTAATAATGGTGCTAATGCAGGAGACAATGCGACTAACGGCATAACTGTAGCAAAAATGTGCTGAGAAGTTTTATCATCATATTTTTCGATAACAAAAGATTGCCAAATAACTGTCGCCCCCGCAGCACCTAAAGATTGTATAAAACGCCCTACTAATAATTGTTCTACATTACCCGATATTGCACAGATAACTGTACCAATACTAAAAATAGCTAAGCTAGAAATAAGCACTTTTTTTTGACCAAGTCGTTCGCTTAATGGCCCATAAATAAGCTGACCTATCGCCATACCTAACAGGAAGATACTTAATGACCAACCGATCATCTGATTTGTTGTTGCTAAATTTTGGCGTAATACATCAAAAGCCGGGAGGTACATATCAGTTGCAAGGAAACCTAGCATGCTCAATCCAGATAACCAAATATAAGGAATTTTAACCTGTTGTTTAATCATTTAAGTGCTCTATATAATAAATTTGCGACAGTATATTCTTGTACAAAACGAGATTAAAACGGTATATTTTAACCTTTACCATCAAAAAAGTTGACGTGTATGTTTTCTCACCATGATTTGATTGTTATCGATACAGTTGCCCGCCGCGGAAGCTTCTCTGGTGCCGCGGAAGAGTTGCATAAAGTGCCCAGTGCAATCAGCTACACGGTGAAATTAATTGAAAATAAATTAGACGTATTGCTGTTTAAGCGCCTACACCGAAAAGTACAGCTCACTCCTGCGGGTGAGTATTTTGTCTCACAAACACGTTTGCTACTTAAACAGATGTCGGAAGTGAAAGTACAAACACAGCGAGTTGCTAATGGCTGGCAAAGTAGTGTTTCTATAGCACTAGACAATGTTGTAAGGGAGGCGTCGGTAAATCAACTGGTTGCAGATTTTTATCAGCAATTCCCAGATATTGAATTATTACTTACCATGGAAGTGTTTAATGGTGTTTGGGATGCATTGGTTGATGGCCGTGCTGATATCGCCATTGGTGCAACTTCTGCAGTGCCGATTGATGGCGGTGTGGCTTACCGGAGTATGGGGGAGTTATCATGGGACTTTGTCGTCAGTAAAAATCACCCTTTAGCAAAGCAAAACGAAGCGTTGACCGAACAACAACTAATTACCTATCCAAGTATCTGTTTAGAAGACACTTCGCGCATATTGCCAAAACGTACCACCTGGCTACTCAATAACCAACGTCGGTTAGTAGTGCCTAACTGGCATAGTGCAGAACAGATTTTTATCGCAGGATTAGGAGTTGGATTAATGCCTACGCATCGTGCAACGCAATTAATCAAACAAGGACTATTAGTAAAGAAAACATTAGCTTTTGGTGCTCAAGATAATAGCCCTTGTTGTTTAGCGTGGCGTGATGGTGTTCTACCACCGGCAATAAAGTGGTTATTAAACTATTTAGGAGATAGTGAAAAATTACATCAACAATGGTTGGCATAAACATAAAAACAGCTGTCAGTTACTCTTCCGCCAGCTGTTAATAAAATATAAATATAAATATAAAAAGTAATTAAAATGTGTAATTTATGCGCCAGCAATCTTCATTTTTTTAATTAAGATAGAACCAGTTTGTAAACTACTTCTTGGGTCGGTATCACAACCAACAGCACTAATATCCATGAACATTTCTTTCAAGTTACCAGCAATAGTAATTTCATGAACAGGGTAAGCAATCACACCATTTTCTACCCAGAAGCCCGCCGCACCACGAGAGTAATCACCGGTCACCATATTAACGCCTTGCCCCATTAACTCAGTGACAAATAATCCGGTGCCCATCTCTTTTAATAGACCAGCTAAATCAAGTCCGCCATCCTTTACAAACCAATTATGAATACCGCCAGCATGGCCAGTACTTTCTAGCCCCATTTTACGTGCAGCATAACCCGTTAATAAATAAGTTTGTAAAAAGCCATTGTCGATAATATTACGTTTTATAGTACGTCCGCCTTCACTATCGAAGGGTGAACTAGCAATACCTTTAACGATATGTGGGTCTTCAGAAATTGACAACCAATCAGGGAATATTTGAGTATTAATTGAGTCTAATAAAAATGAAGACTTTTTATATAAACTTGCACCACTAATCGCACTCACTAAATGACCAAATAAGCCACTGGCCATTTCAGGACAAAATAATACAGGGCTTTCCTGTGTGGCTATTTTACGGGCACCTAAACGTTCAACCGAGCGCTTCACAGCTTGTTCAGCAACCCATTGTGCAGAAAAGAGGTCATCCATATCACGGGCACTGGTATAACTATAATCACGTTGCATCTCACCGTTTTCCTGTGCAATTAAGACACAACTTAAACTGTGGCGACTGCTGCCATAACTTTCTAAGAAACCATTGCTGTTACCGTACACCTGCAAACTAGTATGACTATTAACACCTGCACCATCTGAATTAACAATGCGTTTATCTAAATTCAACGCAATATCTTCACATTGTTTGGCTAAAGCTAACAGTTGGTCGGTATTTTTATCACTTGCATGGTATAAATCTAAATCAATGGGAGCTTGTTCTAAAAAGCGTTTATCTAATAAGCCTGCATAGGGGTCTTGGCTTGTATACTTGGCAATATCAACCGCCGCTTTAACACTCGCAGCAATCGCCTCTTCGCTTAAATCAGCGGTAGAAGCGCTTCCTTTGCGGTGATCAACATAAACACTGATCCCCATTGCACCATCGTGGTTAAACTCAATATTTTCAACTTCACCTAAACGGGTGTTCACAGAAATCCCAGCACTTTTCCCTAACGCAACTTCAGCTTGGCTTACACCTAAATCATTGGCAATATTAAGCGCCGTATTAACGGCATTTTCTAGTAACTGTTTCTGTTCAATCATGTTTAAGCACCACAATGTATAATTAAATTTAAGATAAGAAATAATAACATGGATTAAGGTAAGCATCTTGTGATGATGGTATGATGCGCTTAATTATTTAATCCCTAACGTGATAGACCATAAGCTATGAATAAAAAAGTTGAAGAGATCTTTGAAGAAGACGAGATCAGTAAGTCGCAAATTAAACGTGAAGCTGAAGCTTTAAAAGATATTGGTCGCCAATTAGTGGCCTTAAATGCAAAGCAATTAGCACAAATCCCTGGTAGTGATACTTTGATGGAAGGGATTAAAGTAGCGCATAAAATATCCACTAAACATGAAGCATTACGCAGACAATTACAATATATCGGGAAAGTATTACGTACCGAAGATATGGAAAAAATTACTGCTAAGTTGGATATTATCAATGATAACAACCGTAAACGTACTCATGCGATTTCGCATTTACAGTTGCTAACAGATCAGTTGATTGAATTAGGCGACCCTAAAGTAAATGATGCGCTAGAGATGTACCCACAACTTGAACGTCAAAAACTACGCCAAATGATTCGCCAAGCGAATAAAGAAAAGAAATTAGAAAAACCAGCTAAAACTGCTAAAGAGCTGTTTGTCTACTTAAAAACCAACTGTTTATAAGTAGCTGTCTTTATAAAACATTAACAAAGCTAAATAAAAAGCCTGTGCAGTGAATGAACTGGACAGGCTTTTTTTATCGTTTATTTTATAACTTTCATTTGAAGTTCATAAAACTCAAGAGTCTAATTAAGCTTAAAACTGTAACTTGAAAATTAAAAATTAAAAAGTTAATTAGTTCCACCAACGGTTAATTGGTCAATTTTAAGTGACGGCTGACCAACACCAACCGGTACACTTTGCCCTTCCTTACCACAAACACCAACGCCTGGGTCTAAGCACATATTATTAGCCACCATAGACACTTGCTGCATGGTATCAAAGCCATTACCAATTAATGTCGCGCCTTTGATCGGGGCGGTGATTTTTCCGTCTTCAATCAAATAAGCTTCAGAGGCAGAGAATACAAATTTACCTGAAGTAATATCCACTTGCCCACCACCAAAATTAGGCGCGTAGATACCTTTTTTAACACTTTCAATTAACTCATCATGCTCATACTCACCATTTAACATAAAGGTATTGGTCATACGTGGCATTGGTAAATGCGCATAGGATTCACGACGTCCGTTCCCCGTTGGCGCAACACCCATCAAACGTGCATTGAGTTTATCTTGCATGTAACCTTTTAAAATACCATTTTCAATGAGAACATTACGCTGACCTTTAGTACCTTCATCGTCTATGTTCACTGAACCACGGCGATCAGCAATACTACCATCATCGATAATAGTGCAATGCTTAGAAGCAACTTGCTGGCCTATTTTTCCAGAAAATGCAGATGAACCTTTACGATTAAAATCACCTTCTAAACCGTGCCCTACTGCTTCATGTAACAATACACCAGGCCAGCCAGCACCGACAATAACTGGCATAGCTCCTGCAGGAGCAGCAATAGCATCAATATTAACGAGAGCCTGACGAACAGCTTGGCGCGCATAAGAGAAGGCTCTAAGTTCACCTTCTTGCGTATCGGTAAAATAATCTAAATCAAAACGACCACCACCACCGGCACTGCCTCGTTCGCGTTTACCATTTTTCTCAATTAACACAGAACAACTAAAACGGATCAAAGGGCGAATATCTGACGCTAATGTACCATCGCTTGCAGCTACTAATATTTCTTCATAAACGGCGTTTAATGACACAGTAACTTCACTAACAGAAGGCTCTAGAGCGCGCGCGAAGGTATCAACTTGTTTCAATAGCTCAATTTTTTTGTCGCGGCTCATGCTTTGCAAAGGATCCGCTGAACCATAATAAATAGGTTGTGCTGTTGGCATGACTAGCTTTACTGACTTTTCTTGCCCTGAATTAGCAATACTTTTGGCAGCATTAGCGGCTTCAGTAATGGCTTTTTTAGAGATATGATCAGAATATGCAAAGCCGGTTTTTTCACCAGACACAGCACGAATACCAATGCCTTTTTCGATGTTATAACTGCCTTCTTTGACAATCCCATCTTCTAACAACCAAGATTCATGTCGGCTTGCTTGAAAATAAAAATCAGCATAGTCAATTTGAGCTCCAGAAATTTGACTCAGTTGTGATTCTAAATCACTAATTTGCATATCAGCAGGTGCTAAAAAATTGTCTACTACTTGTTCAAAAGACATTGACGATCCTTATTTCTATTAAAGTTTTTGTGTACAGCTAAATTTATTATGTTGCTGTACAGGCATTATTTTTCTTATATCGAGTAATTTTTCTTGATCAAAATTGGCATAGATAACACCCTTACCAGTGGTCAGCTGAGTCATTATTTTCCCCCACGCATCTATGATCATGGAATGGCCAAAGGTATAACGCGGCTCGAAGTGAGCATGATTAAGAAAATGCTCCCCACCTTGATTAGCAGCAATAAAGTAACACTGGGTTTCAATGGCTCTAGCCTGTAATAAGGCTTGCCAATGTGCTTCACCCGTTACCTTAGTAAAAGCGGCTGGCAATAATATAATATCGGCCTCAAGCTCTCTAAGTTGCTGGAACAATCCTGGAAAACGTAAATCATAACAGATAGCGAGGCCAACTTTCGCAAAACCGCAATCAATGACCTTAATATCTTTTCCTGCGATAAAGGTATCAGACTCTCGATATGCCCCCTGAGTGTCTGCCACATCGGCATCGAACAGGTGTATCTTATTGTAATGTGCGATCAATTCACCCTGCGGCGAAAAAACCAAACTACTTGTATATATTTTTTCTGATTGTTCACTTTGAATCGGAAAACTACCACAGACTAAGGTACAGTGATACTGAATAGCCAATTCACTTAATCGGCTTTGAATAGGCCCAGCACCTAACACTTCAGCGACACTTAAATAATGCTTTCTACTGGAAAAACAAAGTGCATTTTCTGGTAATAACACCAATCGATTTACCACTTCTTCTGATTCAGGTAGTGCCTGTAATTGCTCAATAATCTGTTGAAAATTATCTTCAATACAATCATTGCTTACTACTTGAATGGCAACCAGTTGACATGTTGCAGTGTGACTATTTTTAGTGCTCATTTAACATGACCTCATTTTCAGGTGATAATTTGTAACGATAGTTTAGTGTGAAAGTTTATAGTGACATTTTATAGTAGTAGCCTACAGCAAAATACGTCAAAAAATGACAGCCGTAAACAAGTAGTGAAAAGCAAGTAGTTAACAGCAAAGGATTAACATTGTGTCTATTGACCCACTGCAAAATTTTCCTCTGTCCTGAAATTTGTACTCCTCCTAAAATTTTTACTTATGCGGTGCGTTAACAATGCGCTTCAAAGTATTAGCACTTAACTCTTGGTACTTACTATTTAACACTTAGCACTTAACACTTAACACCTGTCACTTAGTACTTAACTCTTAGCGTCGAACACATCTATTTTTTGACGTCACTTACGGCAGCGCTGTTTTTAACCTTACCATTACTATTGCCAACAACACTATCTTCAATCTCTTCTAACACTTCGCTATTTTGCAGTTTAACCACGCCTCTTTGTCTGTCTTCTATTTTAACGTCTGGATCCTCTAACGCACCTTTAACAGAAAAGTCGACACGAATAATACTATCCACAACCGGTTCAAGTATTTTGGTCATCATTAATACCGCAGCGCCAGTTAATGGGTTAATAGCAAAGGCAGCCAACACCGGTAAGCTAGAGGTCACAGCGGGACTATAACTAAAACGATAGTTAACATTGAGGTTGGGTAAGTCAATTAAACCTTCGCCTGATATTTTCCCCGCCGAACCATTTAAAAAATAATCATCATTTTTCAAAATACCATTACTAATATTGGCGGAAAGCGACATATCGTCAAAACCTAGTCCTTTAGAAAAAATATTACCAAACTCTAGGTTCAAACTACGGCGAATACCATCAAGGCTTAAGAAGCTTAAGAGGCGAGCACCTTTATCATCGACTTCAGTGATTTGGCCATTCTCAGCTTTCACTGAAAGCTCACCGTTCAACGAATCTAAGTTAAACTTCCAAGGTGCACCAATCCAATTTAACGCACCATTTAGCGCCGCTTGTTCATAAACCATTGGGCTGCTATAGCCTAAACGATGAACAATACTGTTATCGCTGTTACCTTTGCTATCCACAATAATATTTGTACGGCGCTGGTCCCAAACACCTGAAATATTGGTTGCCTGACCTTCTTTTCCTATCTTTAAGTAATCAACATTAAAGCTTGTTTTACTCGGGTACACATGTGCTTTAAGCGGTGACAATTGCATTTTTTCAAGGTTACATTGCACACATTCTAAAAAGACTTCTGGATAGTCTTTTCGTAAGTTATCACTGATCTTAGGTAATGATGTCGTTTCCTGTTGTGCCAATAATTGTTGTAAGCCGTCAATATCAAACAACTTAAAATCCATTTTTTTAATATTAATATCATAACGTTCAGGTACGCCCTGTCGATATTCTATATTGCCCTGTAAATTATCGGCATTAAGTTTAACCGCCCAAAAATCATTGTTATAACTGGCTTTTGCATCAAGGTTAACTAAAGGTTGTTGAAATAACTCCGCGTGTCTAATATCCACATAAACGTCATTAATTTTAAATATTGATGGTTCCTTTGACATTGCTTGCTTATCAGCTGTTTCGCTTTTATTGCTAGCAAACCAATTATTCACCACCTCGGCCCAAGGTGTTAGGTTAATATTGTCACCACTAATACGAACAATATTTTTACTTTTATCAACGTCAATCGATTGTCCAGTGCCAAGTCCTAGATAAAGGTATTTAAGCACTGGTACTCTTTCATCATTAGAATTCAGCGGGTGTAATATTTCCCCTTCGGATTTCAATTTATTATTAATCCGAGCATCCCATTGTGTCGCACGTTGATTACCGCTGATCTTAATAGAGGTCGGCCATGCTTGTAATGAATTTTTATTAAATGGTGCGGGTAACCCGACCTTAACTCCTTGTAATTGAGACGATAAGTTCACGGCAAATTGATAGCTGTTATTTGGACGTTGAATAAAATCGAGTTGCCCCTGCCAATCTAAATTACCAATAGACTGCAGCGGAGCTAACTGTTTTTCATAGCGACTTAACTTCGCCACATTCCAAAGTCCAGAAAGGTTGGCAGTGAGTTGGTATTGTTCCGCTGATTCTTTACTGGAAAAAGATAAATTAACCGGTTGCTCAAATAAAGTAGCTGTCAGGCCATTGGCCGTTAGGTCACCATTAATGAAACTAAACTGACCTTTTACTTGTTTAAATGGCAGGATCACATCGCTGGTTAATTCAATATCAATATCATTATCGTTTAAATCCAGCTTACCTTTAGCAACGGTTTCTTTAGCCGTGGAATCCAATGGAATTTCTAAGGTTAAAGCACCTGTCACTTGGCCAGCAAGACGGATCATTTGCACCACCTTACCAACACTGTTTTGCAGTGGAGAAGCGATCAGGTAATCAGCAATTGATGTAGACTCTTCTGCGACTTCAGCATCGATGGTCAATATCCCATCGGGTCTTAAATGGTCAATCACAGCCGACAATGAATCGACTTGCATATCACCTAATTTCGCTTTGTCACTACTCATTAACAATGAGTCATTTTCAAATAACAGGTCTAAATCTAAATCACTTAACCCTTCCCAACCTGGATAGAAGTCATACTGACCATTTTTAACGGGTACTGATGCTTGAAAAACACCTTGGTTATTTTGGTAAGGGTAATCCGAAAGTGCACCATGCCATACAATTTTAGCGCCAGAAACAGAGCCTTTTTTAAGGGTAGGTTGTAAATAATCAAAAACATCTTTACCCATGGCTAACATCGGCAGGTAGTATTGTGCTTTTTCTACATCACTTAAAGAGGCGTAAGTATACAAGCTCAAAAATGGGCTACTCGCCTTACTATCGTTTGGAAAAAACAGCGTAAATTGACTGCTGCTATCAAGTTCATCAGTCACTAATATACTTTTATCACTGACCAGTTTGAATCCATCTTGTTGGTTCTCCCAACGCAGTTCAAATTGCCCTTTTTGCAATGGCATACTACGACTAAACTGCTTATCAAAAAGGATAGATTGAGGACCAAGTTGAATACTAGCGCGACCAGCTCGTTGATTGCTAACTAATGAAATATTAGCATCACTAATACCAGGAAATGCACCCACCGCTTGATTGTTAAAGGCATCAATATTCGCACTTATTGAATATTCGCCGGATTGATCCACTAATAATCCTACTTTATTTACATCGCCACCCAGCTCAAGGGCTAGTATTTGCTCAATATTCGCTTCAGGCAATGTTGAAAATAAAAGAGCAAAGGGCACGATTGAATTAACATTAACGCCTGCTAGGTCAAATTCACCAAATTCATTATCAATACCCGCCCCAGAAAAATTAGCATCATTAAGCGGAATGTAATTGTGGGTAATATTTAAATCGTAACTATCGAATAACCAATGTTTATCTTGATCCGTAAATTGTAATAAACCATCATTAATTTGCCATTCATGAGATTGGTTTAACATCGACCAGGCAATCTCTGAATTACCCCATTGCAACTGCATGCTCTTAGGTCCATTAAAATCAAAGTCACTCCAAACTTCAAAAGAAACAATGGCTTTTTTAAGCTCTGCTAATGGATTTACTTGAGGTTGTAAGTATTCGGTTGCATTTAGATTTTCAGCCTGTGCGTAAAAACGACCAATCAACTGGTCATTGTCGGCTTCTGCATCACCTGTAATATCAATCACAAACTGTAATGTATTCTCACCCTGTGTATTAGGTAATGATGCTTTACCAACACCTTGATGGCGTTTATCATCGTTAACCCAACTAAGATCTTGGATTAAAATAGTCTTTTTATTATTTAGATGATCGATAAAATTAATTTGGCTATCGGTGATAGAAAATGAACTCAAGTGCAATAAAAATATATTTTTAAGTGCATCAAGCGTTAACTCTGATTGTTCTTGATCTTCTGCAGATGTGGGTGATGCAGGCTGGCTAGTAATCGCTTGAGATGAAACCGATGCACTAGCGGCAGATTGAGTGGCAATAGCTTGAGAAGTTAATTGCTGAGAATTCGCAGCAACAACTAGGTTCTGCTTTTGTGCTGATTTTAATGATAAATTTGCTCCCTTTAATGAAATATCATTAAAGATAAGCTTTTGCTTAGTTAAGCTGTCAATAAAGTCGAAATGTAAAAATAGGTGTTCAATTTTCAACTCAAAGGGTAATACTTGAGTATCAATCAAGGTCACATCTTTTAAGGTTAATACTAAGCCAGAAAAGTCAATGCCTGCCGAGACTTTTTCAGCATTAACATTGATATTCTGCTCCGCTGCCACCCACTCTACTAGCTGCTCTTTATAATCATCAACGCTATTGATAGCAAAGCGTGCAATGGTCAATAACACTGCAATAATAATTAATTTGGCAGCGAGCAGTACCCAGAGTCGCTTTAACCATTTAAAGGTGACATGTTTCAAAAATGATAACCCATTAAACCTACTTTCTCCTACTTCATAGCTACATACTAACGGCACTATAACCGTACTATAGCCGTATAATAACTACATCATAACGACATCAAACTGCTCTGGACCATATAAAGGTTCAGCATGAATTTCTACGCGTTTTTGCATAAACACAATTAATTCGCCAAGGTTATAGGACTCATCGCCCTGTAACGCTTCAGCAACCCCAACAGAGCTATAAACAACAAAACGCTCAGCAGTAAAGGCACGGTCAACACGTAATATTTCACGCAATATTTCATAACAAACGGTTTCTACTGTTTTAACGTAACCACGGCCATTACAAGTACTACATTCGCCACAAAAAATATGCTCTAAACTTTCGTGAGTGCGCTTACGAGTCATCTCAATCAAGCCCAGCGGCGAGAAATCATTAATATGAGTTTTCACACGATCTTTAGATAACGCTTGTTCTAAACTATTAAACACACGGCGTCTATGCTCTAAAAGCTTCATATCAATGAAATCGAGTATAATGATCCCACCCAAATTACGTAATCTTAATTGACGTGCAATCGCTAAGGTTGCTTCAATGTTAGTATTAAAAATGGTCTCTTCAAGGTTACGATGTCCCACAAACGCACCGGTATTGATATCTACCGTGGTCATCGCTTCCGTTTGGTCAATAATTAAATAACCACCTGATTTTAATTCAACCTTTCTATTTAATGCTCGCTGCACTTCATTTTCAACATCAAACAGGTCAAAAATAGGACTTTCACCATCATAATATTCGACTTTTTTTGCTAATTCAGGGACAAACTCCACGCTAAATTTAGAAAGTTGCTTAAAGCTCAACTTTGAATCTATACGAATACGATCAATTTCATTGCCTACAAAATCACGCAGAATACGAAATGCTAATCCAAGATCTTGATATAACATCTTATTTTTAGTTTGAGTACGCTGTTTACGTGTGATCACTTTATTCCACACTCGTTGCAGAAAAGCAGCATCATTTCTTAATTCTTCTTCAGGTGCACCTTCGGCAGCCGTACGAATGATAAAACCACCTAATTCGTTAACACAGGATTGAGTAATCTCTTTAAGACGTTCTCTTTCCTCAGCGCTTTCAATACGCTGTGATACACCGACGTGCTGTGTATCGGGCATAAACACTAAATAACGAGAAGGTAACGTAATATCTGTCGTTAAGCGTGCGCCTTTTGTACCGAGTGGATCTTTAACCACTTGCACAATAATATTTTGCCCCGGACGAACTAAGGTCGAAATATCAGCAACTTTGAATTTATCTCTTTCAGGATCTGCAACACATTCAGTACGAGGGTCGATATCTGATGCATGTAAAAAAGCCGCTTTTTCTAAACCGATATCAATGAAAGCCGCTTGCATACCAGGGAGAACACGTGTCACTTTCCCCTTATAAATATTACCTGCAATGCCTTTACTCGCCTGGCGTTCAATATGTAATTCTTGTAAAACTCCCCCTTCGATTAACGCAACACGCGTTTCAGTAGGGGTAATGTTCATTAATAATTCAACAGACATGCTGTTATCCTTTAACACTTTTAATCAGTTGAGCTGTTTCGTAGAGGGGAAGCCCTACCACAGCACTATAGCTACCGGAGAGATGAGTCACAAATTGACCCGCAATACCTTGAATACCGTAACCACCCGCTTTATCCTGTGGTTCACCTGTTTCCCAATAGTCCGAAATTTCTTGTTCTGTTAATGCTTTAAATGTGACATCAGTGGTAACTAACTTAACGCGCTGTTGATGTGCAGAAACAACCGCAACCGCAGTTAACACTTGATGAGTATTATCCGACAATAATGTCATCATTTGTCGAGCATGTTGCTTATTTTTTGGCTTCTCCATCACAGTTTCAGCACAAACTACAATAGTATCCGCTCCTAACACCACACCTTGCTGATTATTGTTATCTAAACCCGCTAATGCTTTCTCTAATGCTAATCGTTGCACGTATTCTGAGCTACTTTCATGAGCTTGTTGAACTTCGTCAATACCTGCAGTAATTCGTTCATATTGAATATTAATTTGCGATAATAATTCACCTCTGCGGGGTGAATTCGAGGCAAGGAAGATAGGCATTGTTAGCTGACCTTAAAGCGAATACGTAAAAAACGCATAAACAGAAAAAACCATGGCCACACCAACATGGAAGTAAACACTGACCAAAAATAATGACGGTGTAAAATAATCTCTTGCATACTCGATGCGATCCAATACAAGGCAAGTTTGGACATAAAAATAAACGCACCTAACAGTAACGTTGTTTGTACTAAGGTGAAGTTTCGAAAACGTTGAAAGTTAATACTGGTGATATAGGCGAGTAACGACAATAACATGGCATGCATACCAAGAATCGAGCCGAGCAGCAGGTCTAAAAATAGGCCCAGAATAAAAGCATGTCCAATATTTACTCGGTGCGGTAAAGCGATGATCCAATAACACAGAACTAACACCATCCAATCCGGACGAAACGCATTAAGTATGATCGGTAGCGGAAAAATAGCAGCAACCAAACAAACAAAAAATGTGAAATAAATTATTTTATAACTATTGAACAGGTTCATCGAACATTTCCGGCGAGTCTAAGGTTAAATCTGCACCCGCTAACGGATCATTATTCCACAACAATAATAAATAACGGCTTCTATCTAAGTCCGCCACAGGCGTCGCCGTCACCGTTGCATATAACTCACCTTCTTGATATTCAAAACGGCTAATTTTAGCAACAGGATAACCAGCAGGAAAACGCCCACCTAATCCCGATGTCACCAGCAAGTCACCTTCTTTAATATCGGCATTACTTTGTACAAAAGGCACATTCAACTTATCCCATGCACCACTACCATGTACCACAGCAATTGCATCGTTACGCTGCACGCGTACAGGAATACCATGGCTAGCATCAACAATTAACACAACGCGACTGGTGGTACTACCCACTTGTGACACTTGGCCAACCACACCCTGTTCATTAATCACCGGTTGCCCGAGATAGACACCATTAATGGCCCCTTTATCGATCAATAGTTGATGTGTAAACGGGTCTGAACGTAAGCTCATCACTTCGGTGATCATACGTTTGTTTTTAAATTGTTTTTTAGAGTTCAATAATTCACGTAATTGCTTGTTTTCACTTTGCAACTGGCCAAGTAATAAACGGTCTGCTTTTAAATGTAAATTATCTTTCTCAAGCTGTTGGTTGCGATCCACTAACGCTTGCCTAGTCATAATATTTTCAGAGAAGGCACTGAACAATTTTTGTGGCGCATCGGCAACATATTGAATAGGAGAAACAATAGAATTGAGGTAAACACGTACGGAGGAGAAAAGATTAAACTGACTATCAGCGATCAGCAAACCTACGCAACAGGCTATTACAATGAATAGCCTTAACGTAAAAGAAGGACCGCGGGTAAAAATTGTTTTCATGGGTATTTCTATTGAATCAGAGCGCAGGATTTAGCCTGCGCTAGAAATATCAATCTCCGTTAAAGACATCGCCGCCATGCGTATCGATCATCTCTAATGCCATACCGCCGCCACGTGCAACACAGGTAAGGGGATCATCAGCAATAATAACGGGAATGCCAGATTCTTCTGACAACAAGCGATCTATTTCACATAACAATGCGCCACCACCTGTTAATACCATACCCTGCTCTGCTATATCAGCAGCCAGTTCCGGTGGTGTTTTCTCTAACGCAACCATCACAGCAGCGACAATGCCACTTAATGGCTCTTGTAATGCTTCTAGGATTTCGTTGCTGTTTAATGTAAAGCTGCGAGGAACGCCTTCAGCAACATTAACACCACGTACTTCAATCTCTTTAATTTCGTCAATTGGGTAAGCAATTGCAATGCTATGTTTGATACGCTCAGCGGTAATTTCACCGATAGTACAACCATAATTACGGCGTACATAATTGATGATCGCTTCATCAAACTTATCGCCACCAATACGCACAGAAGCAGAGTAAACAATACCGTTTAATGAGATAACAGCAACTTCCGTCGTACCGCCACCAATATCAACAACCATTGAACCTTTTGCTTCAGACACTGGCATACCAGCACCGATTGCAGCAGCCATTGGCTCATCGATTAAAAATACATCACGTGCACCAGCGCCCATTGCAGATTCACGAATAGCACGGCGTTCAACTTGTGTTGAACCACAAGGCACACACACTAAAACACGTGGGCTAGGACGCATCCAACTATTGTTATGTACTTGCTTGATAAAATGTTGCAACATTTTTTCAGTAATATAGAAGTCAGCAATTACCCCATCTTTCATAGGACGAATCGCTTGAATATTTCCAGGTGTTTTCCCTAACATTTGCTTTGCAGCACTACCAACAGCAGCAACTCTTTTGCCATTTTTATCCATACGGATTGCAACCACTGAAGGCTCATCCAATACAATACCTTGGTTTTTTACATAAATAAGGGTATTTGCAGTTCCTAAATCGATTGATAAATCGTTAGAGAACATACCACGGAACATTTTAAACATGAAGATTTCCAAAAGAAGCGAATAAAAGTAATTCGCGTACTCTACCAACCCACTAAAAATACAGCAAGAAAAGAAAGCGAAAAGCTTGTTTAAAGAGCGATACAACGCCCTAAAGGGATAGATTTTCCCAATGCCTGTTGGATATTTAAAAGATGTTAACAAAGATATAAAAATAACTGACAAAATATTGACAATTTAAACCTCTGGCTTTTAAAAAAGTAATGGCAAAATATTGCGGTAAGTGAGTGCTTAATTGAATAATTAGGGCTTACAGCATCAACTATTCGTTTTTACTGCACTAATCATTAGTACTTATAAAATTCATAATAATGCCTGATGAAATTTAAATAGTGTCTAATGAATTTAAAATAGCGCCTGATGAAATTTAAACAGCGTCTAGTGAAATAAACAGGAAAGCTTTAAGTAATGAATACTGAGTTAATGAATGCTGAGATGCTGAGAAAATAAAAAACCTACCGAAGTAGGTTTTTATTAAGCATTTAAGAACAGTGAATATAAACGCTTTTTATGGCATCAAATGAACACAATTAAAAACTAACTGATGCTAATTTTTCAAAGTAATCAGGGAATGTTTTTGAAGTACATTTAGGGTCGTTAATGGTTACTGGTGTACCACTTAAAGCAACTAATGAAAAACACATCGCGATACGGTGATCATCGTAGGTATCAATTTCAGCATGTTTGATTTGTGTAGGTGCTGTCACTTCGATAAAGTCATGCCCTTCAACTACTTCTGCGCCCACTTTACGTAGCTCAGTCGCCATCGCGTATAAGCGATCGGTTTCTTTCACACGCCAGTTATAAACATTAGTGATTTTAGTAGTACCTTCAGCAAACAAAGCCGCTACCGCAATGGTCATTGCCGCATCAGGAATATGATTCATATCCATATCAATGGCTTTAAGCTCACCTTTGCTGGCTTTAATGTAATCGTCACCCCATTCAATATTAGCGCCCATTGCTTCTAATGCATCAGCAAATTGAATATCACCTTGGACTGATTTTTTACCAATTCCAGTTACTTTAATACTACCGCCACCAATCGCCGCTGCCGCTAAAAAATAAGAAGCCGATGATGCATCGCCTTCTACCAAATAGTCGCCAGGTGCTTGGTAAGTTTGTCCACCTTTGATAACAAAAGTCTGGTAATTACCATCGACATTATCTACTTCAACACCAAAGTCTTGCATAATTTGTAGCGTGATTTTGATATAAGGTTTTGATACTAATTCACCCACGATATTAATGGTTGTATCTTCAGAAGCCATCGGTGCAGACATCAAAAACGCCGTTAAAAACTGACTTGAAACGCTACCATCAATTGAAATAGTACCGCCCTTAAGGCCAGTTCCTTTGATTTTTAATGGTGGATAGTTTTCATTTTTTAAGTAAGTCACGTCTGCGCCAGCTTGCTTTAATGAATCCACTAAAGAGCCAATTGGGCGCTCGAACATACGTGGTTCACCGGTCAAAGTATATTCACCTTGACCTAAACATAATGCCGCACATAATGGGCGCATTGCCGTACCTGCATTACCTAAAAACAGCTCAATATCACCTAACGCTTGAGTATTAAACGCATGTCCTAACCCTTCCACGACACATTGTTTTTTATCTGCAGATAACTGGTAATTTACACCCAACTTGGTTAACGCATTCAACATATGACGAATATCATCACTGTCTAATAAGTTGGTTAACGTGGTTGTTCCTTTTGCCAATGCCGCTAACAATAAGGCACGATTCGACAAGCTTTTTGAGCCTGGTAAATTAATCTCACCATCGACTTTCTTAATCGGGTTTAATAATAACTGTTCCATAGTATTCGTTCTCTTATTGCAAATTTAAAACTTTAGTAAGTGCTTGCTTGAAGCGCTGATTTTCGGCTTCAGTACCAATACTGATACGTAAGTGTTGCGGCAAACCATAACCGGTAACAGGTCTTACAATCACACCTTGCAGTAATAACTGCTGGTAAACCTCATCACCTGATTGTTGATCATCTTCTCGCGCAACTTTGACCGTTACAAAATTACCCATTGATGGAATATAATCTAAATTATTCGTATCAAAAAAAGCACATAAATCCTGCATACCGGCATTATTTAATGCCACACCTTCAGCTAGATATTGCTCATCTTTCAAAACAGTTTCAGCGGCTTTTAACGCTAGTGCATTACAATTAAATGGCTGACGAACACGATTTAAAATATCAGCAATTTCAGGGTGTGAAATACAGTAACCAACACGTAACCCTGCTAAACCATAGGCTTTTGAGAAAGTACGAGAAACGATCAAGTTAGGGAACTCTTTAATCCAAGCAATGGCATTACCGCGACGTGTATTGTCCGCATATTCAAAATAGGCTTCGTCTAATACCACTAATACTCGCGCCGGTACTTTTGCTAAAAAGTCTTTGATTTCTGCTTGCTCTAAAAACGTACCCGTTGGATTATTTGGGTTAGCAATGAAGATAAGCTTAGTTTTATCGGTGATAGCGGCGGCCATCGCACTTAAGTCATGACCATAGTCTTTCGCTTTAACCACGACCGCTGTCGCGCCAATCGCCTGCGTCACTAATGGATAAACCACAAATGCATGCTCTGCAAACATCACTTCGTGACTGCTATCAACAAAAGCACGCGCAATAAGTTCTAACAGATCATTTGAACCATTGCCCAAAGTAATTTGATCGTTATTAACCGAATACTTAGTGGCAAGTGCTTGCTTTAGATAAAAACCATTAGCATCTGGATAACGCGTTAATTCCGTTAACTCTTTTTGTAATGCTAATTTAACTGACTCACTTAACCCGAGCGGGTTTTCATTTGAGGCAAGCTTTACAATATCAGTAATTCCTAATTCACGTTCTAACTCATCGGTTGGTTTACCTGCTTGGTACGGGCGTAATTTTTGTACTCCAACATTGGCCAAGCTTAAAAAATCATTACTCATTCCAGTTCCTTACAATGCTTTATTTTTTTGAATCTGCTCTTTATAGGTGTTCTTAAAAGCGATTCTTTAAAGAGTGTGGTGTAACGCATGACTTATAAAATCCATGTAAAAAAAGTGCTAGTTTAATGACTCAAACATAACACTTTAAAAACAGATGATTTTTGGACCTTAACTTAGGCGTATTTCTTCTCGAAAACAGCCATAAAATCAACTAAAGCTTGTACGCCTTCAATCGGCATTGCGTTATAAATGCTAGCGCGCATTCCACCAACTAATTTATGCCCTTTTAAAGTTAATAGACCCGCAGCTTTAGCTTCACTTAAGAAGGTTTCATTCAAGCTATCGTCAGCTAATGTGAAAGGAATATTCATACGGCTACGAACACTTGCATCAACATTATTAGTATAAAAAGCAGACTTATCAATTGCGTTATAAAGCAACTCTGCTTTAGCAATATTCTTTTGCTCAATAGCCGCTATACCACCTTCCGCTAATAACCATTTAAACACTAGACCGGCTAAATACCATGAGTAAGTAGGTGGTGTGTTGTACATTGAGTCAAAGTCGCTTTGAATTTGATAATCAAAAATAGACGGGATCGCTTTGCGTGCATGGCCAATTAAATCTTCACGTACAATCACAATCGCCAAACCAGATGGACCAATGTTTTTCTGCGCGCTGGCATAAATAACACCAAATTTTGAAACATCAATGGTGCGCGACAAAATGGTTGAGCTCATATCCGCTATTAGCGGCACAACACCCGTTTCAGGCACATCAAATATTTCGATGCCTTCAATGGTTTCATTAGGGCAATAATGCACATAAGCCGCACCGGCATTAACATTCCAATCCGCACTTGGTTTAACTGCAACTTTACCTTGCTCTGTAGTTAGCATGATATCGGTTTCATGAATGCGAGCGTGTTTTTTAGCTTCCGCCACGGCAGATTTAGACCACTGCCCAGTAACGATATAATCAGCGTCTAATTTATCACCCAATAAATTAAGTGGTACAGCAGCGAATTGGCCGCGTCCGCCACCATGACAAAACAGCACTTTATAATTATCAGGAATAGCCATTAATTCACGTAAATCAAGTTCAGATTGTTTTGCCATAGCAACATATTCAGGACTACGGTGACTCACTTCCATCGCCGAAACGCCTAAACCTTGCCAATTACAAAACTCGCTTTGCGCCTGTTGCATTACAGCTTCAGGTAACATCGCGGGACCCGCACAAAAGTTATATATTTTTGTCATTGCTAATTCTCTTAAAAAGTTGACTCTTTTAAAACAAAATAAGCGGCTATTGCCGCTTATTAAATTGTAATTAACTGTTATTCAGGTGCGTCTGTTGGTTGCTCTTCGACATTATCTAATGCCTCTGATTCACTTTCTTCTACTTCACCCTCAACTACCGCTGGCTCTTGTATAACTAGTTCGCCATTTTCATCGTAAACAGGCACATCTTTGATTTCTTCAATACGTTGTAATGCCACGATTTTTTCATCTTCAGCTGTACGTATTAATGTCACGCCTTGTGTATTACGACCGACCACAGAAACCTCAGAAACACGTGTACGTACTAACGTACCGCGGTTAGAGATCAACATGATTTCATCATTATCATCGACCTGAACCGCACCAACCACTTTACCGTTACGCTCACTCACTTTGATTGAGATAACACCTTGTGTTGCACGACTCTTAGATGAGTAATCTTCTAATGGCGTACGTTTACCGTAACCATTTTCTGTTGTTGTTAAGATGTGGCCCGTTGCATTTGGTACGATTAATGAAACGACTTTACCGCCTTCATTTAATTTAATACCACGAACACCCGTTGCCGTACGACCCATTGGACGAACACCTTTGAATTTAATCTCAGGGTTACCCTCTTCATCTAATACAACATTACCTTCTTCATCGGTTACTTCGCTTTCTTCCGCTTCTTTAAAGCGAACTACTTTACCCGCATCCGAGAACAACATAATTTCATTAGTACCATCGGTTAACGCAACACCAATTAATTCATTGTCATCATTTAAGTTAATCGCAATTAAACCACTTGAACGTGGACGACTATAAGCACTTAATGCCGTTTTCTTAACCGTACCGTTAGCCGTTGCCATGAAGACATATTTATCATCTTCATATTCACGTACTGGCAAGATTGCGGTAATACGTTCGCCCTCTTCAAGCGGCAGAATATTCACAATCGGACGACCACGAGCTTGACGAGACGCTAATGGTAATTGGAATGTTTTCAACCAGTACAGACGACCACGCGTAGAGAAACATAAAATCGTATCGTGCGTACTTGCTACTAACAGTTTCTCAATAAAATCTTGATCTTTCATCTTAGTCGCTGCTTTACCTTTACCACCACGACGCTGTGCTTCGTAATCTGATAACGGTTGGTACTTAACGTAGCCTTCGTGAGAAAGTGTTACTACCACATCTTCTTCAACGATCAAATCTTCCATACATAAATCAGATTCAGATTCAGTAATTTCAGTACGGCGTTCATCAGCAAAGTTATCACGTACTTCTTCTAATTCTTCTTCAATCACTTCCATCAAACGAGCAGGACTTTCAAGAATGAATAATAAAGCAGCAATGATTTCTAATAGCTCTTTATACTCGCCTAAAATTTTCTCGTGCTCAAGGCCAGTTAACTTGTGCAGACGTAAATCTAGAATCGCTTGTGCTTGAATTTCAGTCATGAAGTATTGGTTATCACGAATACCAAACTCAATGGCTAACCCATCAGGACGCGCAGCATCAACACCACTTGCTTCTAACATTGAAGCAACAGCACCTAAATCCCAACCACGAGACTGTAGCGCTAATTTCGCTTCAGCAGGTGTAGGAGATTTACGGATCATTTCAATGATGGCTTCAATGTTAACCAATGAAATCGCTAACCCTTCAAGGATATGTGCACGGTCACGCGCTTTACGTAATTCAAATACCGTACGGCGAGTAACTACTTCACGACGATGCAGAATAAACGCTTCTAACATCTCTTTTAGGTTAAATAATTTAGGCTGACCGTGGTCAAGTGCAACGGCATTAATACCGAATGTCACTTGCATTTGCGTTTGTGCGTAAAGGTTATTTAAAACTACTTCACCCACTTCGCCACGTTTAACTTCAACCACCATGCGCATACCGTCTTTATCCGACTCGTCACGTAGTGCGCTGATACCTTCAATTTTTTTATCTTTAACAAATTCAGCAATTTTTTCAATTAAGCGGGCTTTATTAACTTGGTACGGTAGCTCATGAACCACGATCGTTTCACGACCAGTTTTTTCATTAACTTCAATGTCAGCTTTAGCGCGTACTTTAATTTTACCGCGACCCGTATGGTAAGCTTCAACAATACCTTTACGGCCATTGATAATACCTGCCGTTGGGAAATCTGGACCTGGGATATGTTCAATCAACTCATTGATAGTAATATCTTCATTCTTGATTAATGCCAAACAAGCGCTAATCACTTCACCTAAGTTATGAGGTGGGATATTAGTCGCCATACCAACCGCAATACCCGATGAACCATTAATTAATAGGTTCGGGATTTTTGTTGGTAACACTTCAGGAATGAATTCAGTACCGTCATAGTTAGGTACGTAATCAACGGTTTCTTTTTCTAAATCGGCTAATAATTCATGCGCTAATTTCTGCATACGGATTTCCGTATAACGCATCGCCGCGGCGCTATCGCCATCAACAGAACCAAAGTTACCTTGACCATCAACTAACATGTAACGTAGAGAGAAGTCTTGCGCCATACGAACGATCGTATCGTATACCGCAGTGTCACCATGTGGATGGTATTTACCGATAACATCACCAACAACACGTGCCGATTTTTTATAAGGTTTGTTCCAATCATTACGTAGTACATTCATGGCAAACAGAACACGACGGTGAACGGGTTTTAGGCCATCACGTACATCGGGCAATGCACGACCTACGATCACGCTCATTGCGTATTCAAGATAAGAATTTTTTAATTCATCTTCAATATTAATTGGAGAAACGTCAGAGGCAAATTCGCTCATAGAAACTGAAATCCTTAATTTAGTGGAAATAGACTGAATTTAGTAAGAGGCCGATAGTAGCACAAATGCACCTTGGCAGAAGCGTTTTAATGAGCAAAATCGCCTGAGAATCGTTTTATGGCGCAATATGGGGCATTTATTAACTAACCGCTCATTTTTCACACAACCACATGTGGCATTTTAAGCCCCTTAGAATCGCAAAATAAATTTCCTCTTCGTTATTGTTGTCACGTTATGAGCGTTATTCTCAATTTGGTCATTCCTTTTAACGATTCTCTCGATACAAGGTTAACCAAGTTAATCGCTCGAAAGTTCAATTTTAAACCTAGCGACTAAGCACAATTTGGTTTGTTGATTTTGCATCTTGAAGTATCATGGGGATAAAAATCGCAACTCAATAGGATGACAATAGCGTGGCTGAAAACACCCCATCACAGAATAACGCAGCACAAACGACCTCATTACAAGATAATGCGCTGGAAGCGAATGTCGATCAGCAAGAAATTGAAAAATTTTCTGCGATGGCGGAGCAATGGTGGGATTTAGAAGGTGATTTCAAGCCGTTGCATATGCTAAACCCAACACGCTTGGAATATATAGAACAAGGTGTTGATGGGTTATTTGGCAAAAAAGTAGTCGATGTTGGTTGTGGCGGCGGCATTTTAGCAGAGAGCATGGCAATTAAAGGTGCTGACGTAACAGGCATAGATATGGCACATGCCTCATTACAAATTGCGCGTTTACATGCTTTAGAGACTGAAACTAAGGTTGATTATCAAAAAACCACCGCTGAGAATTTTGCGCAAGCGCATCCACAGCAGTTTGATCTAGTGACATGCATGGAGATGTTAGAGCATGTGCCAGACCCAGCCTCTGTTATTCAAGCCTGTTGTGATTTGGTCAAACCCGGTGGCACGGTTTATTTTTCGACCATTAATAAAACATGGAAAGCCTATGTGATGATGATTTTAGGCGCGGAGCATGTGTTACGTTGGGTACCTAAAGGTACGCATGAATATGGGAAGTTTATTCGCCCTTCTCAGTTGTTGAATGCGATTGATGCGACGCAGTTACATTGTGATGATTTGTGTGGTGTTGAGTACAGTCCGTTGATGAATGGTTTTAAGATCACGCAGAATGTGGATGTGAATTATATGTTGAAGTGTACGAAGTTGAGCTAGTTTTTTCTCGTTCCCATGGTCTCCGTGGGAATGCATAGTTTTTAATTTCCTCGTTCCCATGGTCCTCCGTGGGAATGCATAGTTTTTAATTTACCTTGCTAGTTGCTAATTCTCGTCTGCGCTCGTCCGGTCTGTTTGATATTTCCAGCAACGTGTTCCGCCCTAACGGCGTGTTACTTTCTTTTGCGTGCCCAAAAGAAAGTAACCAAAGAAAAAGGCACCCGTAACGTTTTTTAACCTGAATAAATAACTGCCTTCTTAACGCACCGCTCAGACTCGACATCCATGTCTCGAACTGAGCTAGCAACGGCATCCCTGCCTTCGCTTGCTAAAGGCAGTAATTGATTCAGAAAAACTTAACGGGGGAGTTATCGAAGCCGCATTGAGCAAGGTTTTGTTATGGCTACTGGAACAACATTTGTTAAGTTAGTATTTAGCTTATGTATTAAGGGTTTTCGGGGCGCGGACTTCAGTCTACATATTTTGACTTTTTTTGTTATTGCTCATCTGCGCTCGTCCAGTCCTTACGATATTAATTAACTTTGTGTTTCGCCCTGTCGGCGACTTTACTTTCTCTCTGCCAGCAGAGAAAGTAAGCAAAGAGACTGGCCCCGATCGTTTTTTAATCTGAATAAATAACAGCCTTCTTAACGCACCGCTCAGACTCGACATCCATGTCTCGAACTGAGCTAGCAACGGCATCCCTGCCTCTACTTGCTAAAGGCAGTGATTGATTCAGAAAAACTTAACGGGGGAATGTTGTAGCCGCATTGAGTAAGGTTTGAATGTCTCGTGCTTTGTACTTTTCTGGTTTAAAATCAAACTAAAGCTTGTATCCCATATTTCCGCTCACGCTTTTCAAAAGCATAGCTGCCACCTTCTAAAATATTACAAATGCTAGCTTTGGTACCTTGATTGCGGACTACACTGCCATCCTCTAATGCACCAGATTCATAACTTATTACTTCACTTTCGTTAGAAGCTACAATGATCTGTTCTGCATCTGTATTTACTACGAGGTTAGCATTATGAGTAACTATTATAACCTGACGATATTTTTTTATTTTACTAAACAACGGAACCAACTCCCCCATTATAAAGTCATTATCTAGATCATCTTCTGGTTGGTCGAAAACAAATGGGCTACCAAATGGGTCTGTTGCTAGTTTCAAGCAAACATAAAATGTACCTCGTTGACCAACACTTAGCTTATCAACCGTTTTACCTTTGTATTCAAATTCAGCATTAACATAGAGATAGTTTTTAATGCTGTCAGGTGAGAATAAATAGTTTAGTAGCTCAAACCTTCCACCCTGATTAAAGTATTCCGGTTTCCAGAATAAACCTTCAATAGCTATTTTATTTTGCTGACCTTGAGCATCAACATCACCTTCGCATGCAATTTGTTGATTACCATTTATCAAATTGAAGAAATCATCAATACCTTTTATCGCAAACATTTCTTCTAAGCGTTTTGCCGTGGTTTGAACTTGTGTAGCTCTAAATTTTCCTCTATTTAAGCAACCTTCAAGCCCTTCATAAAATCTCTTATCATCAAAGATTATATTACCGTTAATACTTATATCAGCAAGCATTGAAGCAACTAGAGCATTTTGTTCGTCATTCCAATGCGCTTTATCGACTTTCAAAGACTGAAATTTATTATCTATTTTTAATTTTTCTTCATTTAAATAGTCACGGTATGTTAACGCTAGATTAGCCCTAGTTTGAACATACTCCTGATATTGCTGTGTCCTTAATTGTATTTCTTGTAATTTTGCATCGGCAGTATCAATAGCCAACTGATATTCAGAAATTTTATCCAATAGTGAAGATATATCTTGATTAATACCTTGCTGTTGGAAAGCTGAGACAATAGTTAAATTATTCGTTTGCAACTGAGAAATTTCACCTTTAAATTGTGAAATATTGACGGTAATTTTTTGTTCTGTTACTTCTGCTGTTAACAACGGCACATGATTCAGTACTAGTAACTTTTGATTAATTCCACCTAAACTTAAATTAATTTCTTGTATTGACCTTACGATAACAGCCTGAACTTCTTCCAACTCATTAATAACCGTTTGCTTTTCGTTTGCTAACTTCAAATTATTTTGATATTGCTCTATATGCAGCTGGTTTTGTGGGTTAGTAATAGTTGCCATTAACTTGGTGAACTTTGCTTTAATGGCATTTTGGTGTTCTGGTGTGTTCAACCTATTACCGTCAACATCAGATAATTCCCAATACTGCACAAAGCTTCTATATTTACCAATATTTTCAGTAATGGCATTAGTGGTCACAGTATTAAAGTTAACACCTAGAATTCCTAACATTCGTTTGATTTCATCACTTAATTTACTTGGTTCTTGGCTAAAGTTCTGAATATCTCCCTGAGATACATGCAAGTATGAATAGGTATCATCTTGTGAATTAAAAACCAGTTCAGTACCGTCACCCTGATCAAAAGTAATTTTCAGGCTATTAACATCAACGCTTCGAGCATTATTGAATACTGCTTGATGATTAAACATTGAGTGCATTGAATCTAGAAACAAGCTTTTTCCTGTACCACGCCCTCCAACAATTGCGACCATATTAGGGTTTAATGGAATAGTTTGAGGTTGAAATTTAATTGCTTGACCAGTAAAAATCTCACCGCCTAACTGAATTGAAGTAAATTTAGGTTTAATAAATGTTTTTTCAATGAAGTCATCAGTTTGTTGAACTCTTGCTTCAGGTTCAATTAATGCCTGTCTTAACCCCTCAAATGTCGGCTTTGCTTTTACCCACGTATAGTTTTCACCAACAGAAAATTTTCCATTTTTTGGATCGCTGGTAAAACCATGTGCATCTGAACAACAAAAAACAGGTTTTGCCACTGCCCCCTCATATCTTTCAAGGTAATGTAGAAAAAACTCCCGATCATCTTTATTACCAAGTAAAAGTTGACCTTTTTTCTCAATCTCTGTTGCCGTTGCGATTGATCTACCTTCTTTATTAGGTCTAAATCCACCATAACCGTTTGGACACACAGCTATCAGATAATCCACTCCAAATCGAAAACTCTTTTTCATGTGATCAATAAGTTTATCAAAATTAACTGTAATATCTGAAGGTTGAACCTTATTTTGAGCAAATGAATTTTGACAGCAATAAATGGCTTGTTGAAAATCACCGGTATTATTAACTTCAAATTTTGATAATTTTTCATTAATTTGAGCAGTGGTAACATGCTCGGCAAAAATACAGTGAACATTTATCCATTCACCATCTTTATTAGGTTGGGTAATCCTAAATTCAACATTACCTAATACCGTAATTTCCGCAGATTTTTTGGCAATTTCAGTACGAATGATTTCCAGTTCATTATCAGCAAAGTAAAAATAATTGGTAACACCAACAAGGGATATTTTATTGGTAATTAATGCATCAACATAATTTTCAATTGTTGCGCCATTAAATTGATTATTTTGATGTGTAAGAGGTGAATGAGCATGTAAATCCCACTTGTTCCATATGGATCCAATCATTAATCTTCCCTTTATTGATACAACTACGAAGTGAATTATTATTTTGGATTTAACTTATCACATTAACCCACTTAGAAAGAAAAAAACCACAAAAAATAATGAATATCATGCAGAAATTCGAGGGTCTCCCATTAGGAATAATAAAGCTGAACACCTATTAGTTGAATTAATAAAAATCAAATAGTTACGATAAAAACTTACTCAATATGGCTAAGCCAATTCCTCCCGTTGAGTTTTTCTGAATTAATGATTGCCTTTAGCAAGGTTAGGCATGGAGCGATTTATGCGACAGCATAGTTATATGAGCGGGCTAAGCTCTGCGTGCCCTTTGCCGTTGCTAGCTCATTTCGAGACATGGATGTCGAGTATGAACGGTGCGTTAAGAAGGCTGTCATTACTTTATTTACAAAAAAGGAGATTAAAAAATGAATTGGGAGCCAGTCTTTTTGCATGTTGTGGGTAAAAAGTATTCTTCTGGTAAGAAAAAGTATGTCGCCGACAGGGCGAAAACACTGTTAATAAACATCAATTAGACTGGACGAGCGTAGACGAGTTAACACAAAAACAGCCACAGCTCCCCCACCGCTAAGCTTTCTCCAATCATTCGTTAAAATAAATAATATCAATCAGTAACAATAAAACACGGTAAGCATTACGGTTCAGGTTCTCGTGAAGGAACAATCTAAACAATCCCAAGTATCACTATCAGATAAGTGTTAAAGTGCGTGCACCCAAATACTCTGCTTGAGCGGTCAATAAATCAACTGAGTACTGGTTATCTGAAACCTATTATTAAAAATCACATGAGCAATAAATCAATGCAACAAAATATACAATTAAGTAAAACGGAGCTCAGAGAAACGAAGCCAGCGAGAGATGAATATTTAACGCAACCCAAAACACCTTTGATTCTCGTTTTAGATCACGTCACCAATAGTTACAACGTTGGATCTTTTATTCGTTTAGCGGATGCCTTTTCGATTGAAAAAATTATTGTTTGCGGTGAATTAACTATCTCAGATAAAAAATTAAAAAAAGCGTCTAGAAATGAAGCTAAATGGGTGAATGTTGAATATAGCGATAGTACGTCAAAAAGCTTACAAACATTATTAGATAAAAATTACACGATTTATAGCGTAGAACTCTGTCATGATTCAGTTGATTACAGTGAGGTTAATTATCCATCTTCCACCGTATTAGTGTTAGGTAATGAACGTAAAGGGGTGAGTGAAGCGGCTTTAACATTAAGCCATCAACACATCCATATCCCAATGTCTGGCATGGGCAATTCACTTAATGTTTCTACAGCAGGTGCAATTGTATTAGCGGAATGTGCAAAACAACTTCGTCAAAAAAAATAAAGTACGAACATTCATACATTGAAACAAATAGGTATGAAACGAATAGGCAACGAATCAATGTATGATCATGCAATATTTTTTAAAGCTTAATGATCACGATGAACAACTAAGATGGGAAACGCCACCCAAATTAAAAAACTCACGCGCTTTTAAGCGATAGTATTTATCTTCCACTTCCTGCGACTGCTCTGCGTATGGCTGTGTCATCACACTCTGCAACTCTCGCAATAAAGTATAGTTTCCAACGGCAGCTTGCTGGTAAGCCGGTTTCACTAACCACTCTCGTAAAATGTATTTTGGATTAACCGACTTCATCTGCTTAGACACTTCTTCAATACTTCTCGGTGCATTTGCATCACAGTCGTTATTAAGAATCGTTTTCCATTTTGCAAACCACTCTATCCAACGCGTGTCCATTTGATGGGTATCTGATTCATTTGAACTGCTGTAAAAGCTTTTTTTCAATGGACGAATATCATTGGGTATCGACGATAGCTCTCGAAAGGAAAAACCAACGGGGTCAAGTCTTTCATTTTGCATTACAAAACACTGGGCACCCACACATTTAAATAATTAATATCAGATGGTTACAATAAGATTTAACTCAATTTAATTTTCGGCTCTTTTTTTCATTTAATAACTTGGTTTATCTACTTTTTCATTTTCACCTAAAAAGGTAATCAATAGTGCGATCAAAAAGGAAACAAATTTTCAACTAAGATAGCTCACTCGAAAACGCCTCCAACACACCTCAAAAATCTAAGCCAGCACATATCATTATGGATAAAACACCCCATAGTGATTGGGTTGTTTCTCCTTACCCCTTACTTTATTTTTCGTTTATCATTCATCATCAATAATGTTAGCAATCAACAATACTCAATATTAAAAACATAAAAAGCATCGATTATTAAAGGCTGCACTGGGTGCAGAGCCCCATAGCCATTGAAATAGAAAGAAAGATAAATTTTATTAAATATCAAAGGGAAAGTGATGAAAAAGCTATTGATTATATTACTATTTACAATGAGTTCAGCCGTTACTGCCCAAGTAGCCGAAACTACATTTGAAAATATTGAAGTAACTAAACAACACAATGTTTTATTACTGAGTATCAACGTACCTCCCCGTAATACAGTTTCAAAAGCCGTACTAGCGGAGATCAATACAGCCCTTAATTTAGCTGAAAGTGATGAAAATATTGGCGCGGTTGTTATTACAGGAACAAATAAAGTTTTCTCCGCTGGGGCGGGTGGTGAAAGCCTCAAAGGTGTGGATAAAGGTGAGATGACGCATGCAGCCATTGCACATAAAGTTTATAACCGCATCGAGAGCTTTCCAAAGCCAGTGATCGCCGCAATTTCAGGTATAAGTGCAGGCGGTGGTAATGAGCTTGCTATGTCTTGCGATATTCGGATAGCAGGAGAAAGTGCTCAGTTCCGCCAACACGAACTCCAAGCTGGATTGATTCCAGGTTTTGGTGGAATGCAAAGGCTTCCACGCTTAGTTGGGCAAAGTCGAGCTATGGAAATAATGCTAACAGGTCGCTATGTCGGAGCTGTTGAAGCACTTTCTATTGGCTTAGTTACAACAGTGGTTCCTGATTCTGAGGTGGTTTTAAAAGCGGTTAGTTTAGCCCAGCAATTAAATGACAACTTAAATAAGAAAGCCCTTGCACAGTTTAAAAAACGTATGGCACTTTCTCATAGCGAGACTTTTAAAGAGGCACTTATCAATGATCAACTTACCTTTGATGAACTTGCAACTTCCCCCGATATACATGCCGCTATTGCAACGTTTATAGAAAAGCAAAAAAATGGAAAGTAAGATTGCATTAGACTGAACGGGAAATACGAAGTACTGCACCCAAACATTGAAATTAACACCAAGGGGTCAAGTCTTTCATTTTGCATTAAAAAACCTGACAGTATTATCTTTTGCTTTTAAGCTAAATAAAAGTGCTGCCACACACAATTAAAGTATGTATATCAAAGATTTGCTGGGAGTTCCAATACTCAATGCGGCGACAACTCTACACCGTTAAACTTTCCCAATCAGTAAATTCATTTTAGTAAAGCCAAACAGAATGTTTGGCTTAGTTAAGGCTAGCGCATGGATGTACGTCCAAAACACTACGCTTAAAAAGTTAAGCCGAAAGCTCTTTTCGAACAATGGCAGCACCCGCGCTGAGGGCTTTTAACTTGCCTCTTGCTACTTCACGCGATAACGGTGCCATGCCACAGTTAGTACAAGGATAAAGTTTATCCGCATCAACATATTTAAGAGCTTCTCGTAACGTGGCCGCCACTTCTTCTGGCGTTTCAATCGTATTGCTCGCCACGTCAATAGCCCCTACCATCACTTTTTTACCGCGAATAAGCTCAAGTAGATCCATCGGCACATGAGAGTTATGACATTCTAACGAGATAATATCGATATTGGATGCTTGTAATTTAGGAAAAGCTTGTTCATATTGACGCCACTCGTTACCTAAGGTTTTTTTCCAATCGGTATTGGCTTTAATGCCGTAGCCGTAACAAATATGAACGGCAGTCTCACATTTAAGTCCTTCAATCGCTCTTTCTAAGCAAGCAATGCCCCACTCATTAACATCATCAAAAAACACATTAAAAGCTGGCTCATCAAATTGAATAATATCAACGCCAGCGGCCTCTAACTCTTTGGCCTCTTGATTAAGAATGATCGCAAATTCCCAAGCGAGTTTCTCACGGCTTTTATAATGATCGTCATACAGCGTATCGATCATAGTCATTGGACCTGGCAGCGCCCATTTTATTGGCTGATCAGTTTGTTGACGTAAAAACTTAGCATCTTCAACAAACACTGGTTTTTGTCGACTCACAGGGCCAACTACCGTGGGTACACTTGCATCATAACGATCACGAATTTTAACGATTTTACGGTTTTCAAAATCAACGCCATTAAGGTGTTCAATAAAGGTGGTCACAAAGTGTTGACGGGTTTGTTCACCATCGCTGACTATATCGATGCCTGCTTGTTGTTGCTCGTGTAATGACACACATAACGCGTCTTTTTTACCATCTACTAATGCTTGATCCTGTAGTTTCCATGGAGACCATAATGTTTCAGATTCTGCAAGCCAAGACGGTTTAGGCAAGCTGCCTGCGGTAGACGTTGGTAATAATTTATTCATAATCAATATTCATCCTATATTCGGTATTTAGCGCTTTTATTGCTTAGCTTTTTATTATTTAGCTTTGGCTATTTAGCTTTGTCGTTTCATTAAGCTACACATGGTTGCTGACGATAACTTGCAGCCCACTGCTCAAGTACATTTTTATTCGGTTTGATGAAGTGCGCTTCAGCAAACTTGCCCTGCGCAATGCCTAATCGGTTGCGTTCTTCTCGGTCATAAACAATATGTGTTAATGAATAATCTAAGTTCTTTAGATTCGGTTGATAAGTTTGCCCAGCCACCGCATTGGCATTATAAATTTCAGGACGATATATTTTCTGGAACGTCTCCATGGTGCTGATAGTGCTTATCAATTCAAGGTTTGTATAATCATTCAACAAATCACCAACAAAATAAAAAGCTAACGGCGCAGTACTATTGGGAGGCATAAAGTAACGCACCTGTAAGCCCATCTTTTTGAAATATTGCTCCGTTAAAGAAGATGCATTAGGCTGAAATTCAACACCTAACACAGGATGTTGATTTTCAGTTCGTTGATAAGTTTTAGTTTCCGCCACACTTAAACAAATAACAGGCGGTTTATTAAAGTGCGCTTTATAAACCGCTGAATTTAAGAAGGACTGAAATAATTTGCCATGCAATTCACCAAAATCATCTGGAACACTAAATGAAGATTGATTCTTGTTATGCTCAGACAACAAAATACTAAAATCATAATCTCGCACGTACGATGAAAAGTTATTGCCAACAATGCCTTCAATACGTTGATTGGTTTGATGATCCACAATATTAGTTTTTAAAACTTCAATGGATGGAAATGTTTGTCCGCTATTCTCAATGTCTATTTCAACAGAAATAATCTCAAGCTCCACTGCATAACGGTCACCCTGTGGGTTATCCCAATTAGCTAAAGCATTAAATCGATTGTCGATCATTGTTAACGCATTACGAAGATTATGTTGGCGGTTTTTGCCGCGCGCTAAATTGGCAAAGTTAGTCGTCGCACGTGTATTGTCAGTGGGCTGATAATGTTCATTTAAACAAGTGCTCTTAATCGTAAATGTAAAATCTGTCTTCATCGTCTTTAGCTCCAATTTTCTATCATAAAATCTGCACATTCCCTGTTCACTCAGGATTTTCTAGTCAACAACCTTACCGATTTTTACGACGCTAAATTAAAAACTCACGGTAATATCGCCTAGCGTTCAAAAGCAGAGTGTATTTTATACGTTAAATCAATCATGAATAAAAATGATTGATTTTCAAATAAACATGAATAAAACTAATGTAAAGATTTTGGTTGTGAATAGTTCAGGATAAAATTAGCGATAAGCTTGGACGATTTATGAAGGTTAAATTTGGATTAGCTTAGGTTTGGTGTAGGTTGGCTTTGATTGACGCGTCTGTACTCGTCGGGCCTATTTGTTCATTGTTTTGAACATTTCCGTGCTGTCCCACATACAATTAAAATAGGTATATCAATGAGTGATTGGAAATGTCGAGACTCAATGCGACGACAACTCTCCACCGTTGAGCTTTCCCAAATCATCAATTGCTTTTAGCAAATCCAAACAGGATGTTTGGCTTAGGCTCGTTCTGACCAAGGATGGGCAGTAACAGCCGGTGCGTTAAAAAAGCAATTTATTATTTGGATCAGAAAGCGAGTCGATGTCAGTTTCTTTGCACGTTGTGGGTAAAAAGTCTTTTCTGATAAAGAAAGTTTGGTCGCCTACAGGGCAAAACCCAAAGCTAATTAACATCCAAGTGACTGGACGAGCGCAGACGAGTTAACACAGTAGCTCGCTAGTCCAGCCGCTAAATCCCCCAACCTACAACAAGATCTGTAGGTCAGGTTTTGCTATAAACCTAAAGGTTTACGACGAGCAACTAAGATGAGATACGCCCCCTAGTTTAAAGAACTCAAGCGGCTTCAATCGATAGTATTTATCTTCTACTTCCTGCGACTGCTCTGCATAGGGCTGTGTCATCACCTCTTGTAATTCTCGAATTAAAGTGTAATTCCCGACTGTTGCTTGCTGGTAAGCAGGCTTAACGAACCACTCTCGTAAAATGTATTTTGGATTAACTAGCTTCATCTGACTAGAGACTTGTTCAAGAGTTCTCGGCGCAATCGCATTTGCATCACAGTCACTATTGAGGAGTGCTTTCCATTTTACAAACCACTCCATCCAACGTGTGTCCGTTTGCTGGGAGTCTGACTCGTTTAGATCATTTGCACTATTGTAAAAGCTTTTTTTGAGTGGGCGTATGTCCTTGGGTATCGACGAGAGCTCTCGAAAGAAAATAGTATAATCGATAGGCGTTTGCATCATTAGCATTTGTAATTCGTTAAGCAATACCTTGTGTGCAGCGGGTTCTAGAGTGCTAAGGCCTAACTTGGCAGCCCACATATCTTGCATTTTAGAATGCATGATTGTCGAGAATTCACTTTGAATCTTATCAAGTACTAGCAAGTCATCTTGATCTGATGCCAGTAACGGACGTAACGCCGAACAAAACATTTCGAAGTTGCTTTGCGCTGCTTTAGGTTGGTTCATGAAGGAGTAATGATTACCACCGCCCGTCCAAGGTTGATAATACGGGTTGAACACATCGCAAAATCCGAAGGGACCATAATCAAGTGTAAAGCCACCAGCAGCGCAATTATCACTGTTAAAGTTACCTTGGCAGAAGCCAACACGGATCCAATTAGCTATCAGCGACGTCAGGCGACTGCGAAATTCGCGCGCCAACAACAGCACTTTTTCTGGCATAGGTAGCTGACTATCGACAACATCTGCGTATTCACGGTCAATCAAATGCAACACCATTTTTTCGAGCTCTTGCATCGCATGAAGTTGTTCATCGAGCTGATCATCTTCGCGAGTACGGCGAGCGAAAAGTTCGAGTTGGCCAACACGAATGAATGACGGTGCAACACGTGTCGAAATGGCGACGGCTTCAGACACCATCATGTCCGGATTTTCCAAACGTGAACCTTCCGAGTACCACGGACGCTTTACCTTTTCCGTTTTTGATACGTACAAACTCAAAGATCGTGAAGTAGGAACACCAAGAGCATGCATGTGTTCCTGCGCCAAGAACTCACGAATACTAGACCGTAAAACAGCACGACCATCCGCACCGCGACAATAAGGTGTTGGGCCACCGCCTTTTAGCTGCATTTCCCAGCGTTGACCGTTAATGACAGCTTCAAGTACAGAAATTGCACGCCCGTCCCCATAACCATTGCCAGTTTGGAACGGACATTGATGAGTGTATTCGATACCGTAAATAGAAAGTGCGTATCCCGTCGCCCAACCAACCTTGCGCATCGGCTCTGGCACTTGAGAAATGTCACCGGAAAACATGCGCATGAAATCAGCAGACTCTGCCATCGTGTCAGCTAAGCCAAGTTCGGCAAAAAAAGTGTTACTGTGCGCAACATATTCAGGGTTTTTAATAGGTGTTGGATTAACAGGAACATAGTGACCTGAGAATACTTGTCGTGCGCTATGATCATTGCCGTTTTCTGTCGCATCAGGATCGCAATTGAGTGTATCCATCAGGGAATAATTTGCCTGTTTAGCCAGATCATCGAATGTAGAAATAGCAGGCGTTGGAGTAGTAGATCTAATATCTTTAGTAGGTATAGCAGATACAGTCGAGTTGTTTTTCTGAGGCAGTCGATTTGTCATAATTTTTTATACCTGCGTTGATAGAAATAAAGGTTGATAGAGATAAAGGTGCATAAAGATAAGTATTAATGCTTACTATCTTAACCTGTTATTTTATAGAGTTCTCTACTTGTTCAAAATGTTTCAGAAAACCATAGTTATGTTGCCCCCTCTAGGCTGGTGAAGGCTGTTTGATTTTTATTAGCTGTTGCATAAATCGTTTCATGGTGAAGCTCATACACGTATGTTTAAGGTAAGAGACAAAACCTCCTCACAGAGGTTTAAGTTTATAATCGATATATCGTTATTGCATAGAGTGCCGCAAAACCCAATAGCATTAATAACACAACTGGTTTTGCACGACGCAAAAACAACGGTAGCCAGCTTGCTTTAACAATATAGAGTGAAGTCAGCACCATTAACACACCAGAACAGAAGGCAGCAAGCCCCCAAAACTCTCTGAAATGTTGGCTCGCATACCACAATATATTCCATAATCCTGCGGCGAGTAAAATAACGCCAATGCTAAGACGGATCGGGCGAGGACATACTTTTGCCATTGGTGGTACGGCAACGATTAAACCTGCGAACATACACGCAGTAACAACACTTCCCATGGGTATCATATTATTAACTTCAATTTGGATTGATTAGGTGAATCATTATATTTAACCCTAACAGGAAAACAATAATTCCATTAATTATTAACATTGCCTGCAATAACTAAGTACGAATCAATGATGGAACATCCACAAATTGGGCCTAACAATATCCATTCCTTACAAACAGCCATATACGACTATTAATTCGCTCTACAAACGCAATCGATTATCTAGCTAGCCAACACCAATAATGTAAATTATTCAATTGGTTACCGTTAAAAAATAAAAATGTCGATTCAAAAATACAAAAGAAACAGTAAAACCTATCAATAATATAGGAATTTTCACCTTGACTAAATGATAATGATTATTAATAATGTTTACAGAGAGAGAAAATAGACCATGAGGGATACACAATGATTAAAACAATGACTTTTGCAGTGATCCATTTCAGCATCGCAACCTTAGTTGCTTTTGCTTTAACAGGCGATTTTTTATTAGGTAGTTTGATCGCGATTATCGAACCTGCGGTTAATACCGTCGCCTTCTATTTTCATGAAAAAGTTTGGCAACATACACCGTTCCTTAAAAAGAGAGAATCAATGACAAAAGTCAAAACAGTGAGCTTTGCAATTATTCACTTTAATGTTGCTTTCATTGTCACTTACCTTTTAACTGGCGACGCTTTCTTAGGCGGACTAATGGCAACTATTGAACCAACGATCAACTCTTTTGCTTATTTCTTTCATGAAAAAGCCTGGGTTTTCAAAAAGAAAAATGCGGAGCACAACATTGAACATCCTCTGCGTGCTTAATGAAACACCCAAAATACAAGTAAAAGTGTAGAAATACCTTTTAGAAAAACAGTAAAGAATGCGCCATATCAAAACGAAAAACCACAATACCCAGTAATATTAACGTCATCGAGTCGTTCCTAAACTACGTAAATTAAGGGGTGTTATGGATCCAATTATCGCTAAAACTGTTTCTCAAGTTATGTTACCTATTGTATTGGGTATTGTGATGTTAGGGATGGGATTAAGTTTACAGATAAAAGATTTTAAAGCGGTATTAAAAGCGCCTAAAGTCGCCATCATTGGTTTTTTATTACAATTACTTTTACTACCAATATTAGCGCTGTTTATTATTAAAGCTTTTTCCCTTAATCAAACAGCGGCAGCCGGACTTTTTTTGTTGGCTTTATGTCCCGGTGGTGCGACATCAAACTTATTTTCATTTATTGCCAAAGGTAACCTCGCCTTAAGTGTCTGCTTAACCAGTGTCATGAGTATGTTATCGCCATTTATTATCCCTATCGCCTTTGTTGGCTTTATTCATTATAGCGGTAGCGCAGATAACCAACATTTTAACTTACCTTTATTACCTGCCATCAAACAACTTACCGTCGTCACTTTGCTACCAATAGTGATTGGTATGTGCATTCGTTATTTCGCAGATCAATGGTCACAGTCTGTTATTCCTTTTATGAAAAAGGTTTCAACAATTGCCATGTTATTAGTGGTTACTGCGCTTGTTTTAACAAATTTAAAAATCATTCCTGCGATGCTTTCTTTACAGGGTTTTGCGGTGATAACTTTGTGTAGCCTAGCGCTAATCATTGCTTATTTTATTGCAGGAAAGTTGAATGTTAATAACACCGATAGAAAAACCATTGCCATAGAAGTGGGTGTTCAAAATGCAGGCACAGCGATGATGATTGCATTCACTATCATGAATCAACCCGCATTAGCGACGATCCCTTTAATGTATGGACTATTAATGAATGTACCTGCGTTCATTTTTGTATATTTGCTTCTAAACAAAGAGAAAGTGATTATGCCGATCAAGGTAACTCCTTAGAATCAATAATAAAAATAAGTAGTCAGCTAACAAAATAGCTACCTTACATTAAGACTCGATATCATTAATGAAAGGTAGCTATGAATATAATAAGCAATTAATGCAATAGTTTTTTATTAGAATAAATAATTAATATAAAATCATTATTTACGCTCAAACTCTATAGTGTGACTATCTGATTCTCCTGGTTCAGTGACTTCATAGGTCATAACATCCTCTGTAACATCGATAACCAAAGAATCGATATCAGTTAAACCTGCTTCTCCGTTTTCATCAAAGATAAGATTTGTAATATTAAATTCGCCTGTTTCACTATTTAGTGAATAATTAGCCCACTCCACTCCAGCGAATTGATCTATTACTTCTAAATGGACATATGACCCATCATCTAAATATACAAAAGATAACAAATGGTCATCACCTACATCTGCAACCCAAGTACCTAATATACCTTCTGATGTAATACGTTCAAACTCAATGGGCTCACTAACATCACTTGCAATAAGTGTTAATTGGTTACCTGAAACTTGTGCTGTTATTGTTTCGACATCACTAAGTCCACCACCATCATTTGAATCAAAATTTTGAGTCGCAGTGATAAGACCGGTTTCACTATCTAGCGTGTAGGTTCCCCATTCCATTCCACTGTCTTCATCGAGGTCTGTTGTATAAACTTCTGCGTGAATATATGTGCCATCATCAAAGAAAATAAATAATAATAAATCATTTACATTGTCAGTTGCTCTCCAAGTACCGACAATTGTGGAATTAGCAATAAACTCTACACCTTCATCAAGTAATGTTGTTTCAAAATGTGCGATGGCCTCACTTTGAGAAACTAAAATAGTTTTTTGCGAACCTGAATTATTAACTAATCCAATTACACTTTCAGAGGAAGCAAACTCATCTACGGATAGATTGAAGTTGACGGGAGTTGCAACTTCTTTTGCTGTTTCAGTAATCGTAATACCATTACTTGGATCTCCATCCTCATCGATTGTCTGAAGCAAGCGTAAAATATTAACAACCTTAGAATCTGATGTATCGTTAGAAGCAGCGATATCTAATGGAGTGATTGTGGAGGATGCTAGTACAGGGGGGAATTCTAGATCACCAATAAAGAATATTACTGACTCTCCTTCTACATAATCGAACTTACCAAAAGCATCTGTTACACCTTCTAATGTATTTGTTTTATAACCTATATTTATTACAGCACTGTCTAAAAAATTGCCTTCATTTGTCTTCGAGTCATTATTACTGCTATTACAACCCGTTAAAGATAATGTTGCCCCTAATAATAAAAGATAAATGTTTTTCATAACGATCTCCTTTTAATTTAGAAAATTTTATATTTTTAGTGTACAAAGTTAATAGATCTATTACTTTCATAAGCTTATCCCTTTAAGCCTGTAAATTAGCTGCTCCCTAGAAGAATTAAATTTTAAAAGGCACTAAAATAATGCCTCATACAAACTAAAACACATACCGATTCAAAAGATAAACAATTACTTCAATAGATACTGAGTCACATGTCAAAAATATAATTTTTATATCAATCAAAAAGCCAATGAAAATTTATAGGCATAATTAAAAGATATTTTTTAGCATAGGATTGAATATAGATAGGTTAAAAAGAGGCACGCATTATCTAAAGCTCAGAATTCTAACCTTTCCGGACTTTTAAAACCAACCTTGTAAACTTCATGCTAGATTCGTATAGTGAAGTGACTAAAATTCAACCACCAGCATCAATCACTATTTTAGTAAGCGCTTAATCCCATCTATGAAGGAGCAAATATGAAATATTGGTATCGACTACTGTTCATTTATCTAAGCCTTATAGCGACTTCATCACAGGCTATGCAACCACTTCCTATTATTGAAGATAAAACCCAATACAAAACAGAAACAATTTGGTCTGATATAAAAATTCCTTGGGGAATGGTTCAGTTGCCTAATGGAAAAATGTTAGCAACGGAACGTTCAGGTAAATTATGGTTATTAACTGAAGGAAAACCGTCAATTGAGATTACAGGCTTGCCCAAAATACATGTAAACGGCCAAGGTGGTTTACTTGATATTGCATTACACCCAGACTTTGCAAAAAATCAGCTTATCTTTTTCACCTATTCCAGTAAAAATGCGAAGGGCAGCAATACAGCTTTAATGCGAGCTAAGTTAGATATTAAGAATAATCAGTTAATTGAGCAGAAAAATTTATACCTTGCTACAGGTGACTCAAATAAGGGCCAGCATTACGGTAGTCGGATTACCATCACTGATGAGTTTATTTACTTTTCAATCGGTGACCGCGGACAACGTGATAAAAACCCTCAAAATTTATCATTGGATAGTGGTAAAATTTATCGATTAAATCTTGATGGTAGCATCCCAACCTCCAACCCTTTTTATCAACAAGCTAACGCTAAAAAAGCAATTTATTCCTATGGGCATAGGAACCCACAGGGGCTAATTAATCTGCCTGATCGCAACCAAGTTTGGTCACACGAACATGGTCCAAGAGGCGGCGATGAAGTTAATCTGATTGAATCGGGTAAAAATTATGGTTGGCCAGTTATCGGCTATGGTGTTAATTATATTGGTACTAATTATACTGACATCACTGAAAAGAGCGGGATGGAGCAACCTAAATTGTACTGGGATCCTTCAATTGCGCCTTCTGGCATGGCCTATATTAGCAGTAATAAATACCCTCAATGGCAAGGTAAAATATTACTTGGTTCAATGAAGTTTGGGCATTTAGTGTTATTAGAGTTAAACAACGAAAGCGTTGTCAAACAAACTAAGTTGTTAGTTGGTATCGGCAGAGTCAGAAATGTGATTCAAGGTAGTGATGGGTATATTTACTTAGGTATTGATGGAAAAGGGATCCTAAGATTAATACCTTAAAACAGCTAATTGCAAATAATGACAAGCAATTACTACTACCTGTGCAGCTTCTAATTCGTGATGAACTAACTCTATTTACTTACTTTCTATTCAGGCATAAGGTGAAGATATCACCCGTTAAATAGAAACTTTATATTCATTTATAACAGGAATGAAGATGCATCTGAAACAAGCTAAAGATATGGCGCTATATAATCAATGGATGAATGAACGCATTTATTCAGTTTGTGCAGATATACCTGATGCCGAGAGGCGAAGTGATAAAGGTGCATTTTTTAAATCAATCCATGGCACGCTTGGTCATCTATTGCTGGCCGATAAACTCTGGCTTGGTCGATTCTTAGGTACCCCTTTTCCAATAGATGGACTTGATCAGGAGCTCTATCAAGATTTTAATCAGTTAACTCTTGCACGAAAAGAAACCGACGAAGCCATTTTAGCGTGGATAAACTCACTCACCGATCAGGTGTTATCGGGACAATTGCTTTATACAAGCATTGTTAACCCCGAACCTAGACAATACGAATATTGGTTTGCAGTTACACATTTTTTCAACCATCAAACACACCATCGTGGTCAATTAAGCACATTATTAAATCAATGTGGTAAGGATTGCGGTGTGACAGATCTAATTTGGTTGCCACAGGCTATAGAGCGTAATGCCATTTAATATAGACGTTAAATAATTTGACTAACTTCATTAAGCACAATGGGTAAAGGGTAAAACATGTTTTTAAAAGAAATCGAGTTAGCATCTCATTCCGTAACGTTAATGCCATTACGTCGCGAACATGCCGACGCTTTGGTCGAGGCAGCATCAGATGGTAACCTTTGGGATCTCTGGTTCACTTCAGTTCCTTCTTCAGCGTCTATTAATGATTATATCTCGACGGCCTTAGCACAGCAGGACAAAGGACTCTCGTTACCCTTTGTTATTGTTGCTAAACACAGTGGTAAAATCATTGGTTCAACACGTTTTTGTAATGCAGATCCTGTCAATCGTCGTCTCGAGATAGGTTACACTTGGTATTCAAAAAGCTATCAACGCTCATCAATAAATAGCGAATGTAAACTCATGCTATTACAGCATGCATTCGAAGTCCTTGATGTCATTGCAGTAGAGTTTAGAACGCATTGGCACAATCAAAAGTCACGTGCAGCAATTGCACGTTTGGGTGCAAAGCAAGACGGTATATTAAGGAATCATCAAAAAATGCCCGATGGTGCTTACAGAGATACAGTGGTGTTTTCCATCATCAACATTGAATGGGCAGCGGTTAAAAAGAATTTGATATTTAAGATGGAAAAATATTAAAAGTATTACAGCGAAACAAAAATACGTGCACCTATAAACTTGTATGATTAGATAAACAAAAATACATTGTTAATCTAATCATTCTTTATAAAGTAGTTTATCCACTGTAAGTTACCTCTCCTGTTGTTATTTCCCTAAAATAAAACATAACTGTCTATAAATTGAAATAGCTGGCTCTGAATTAGAATAACTGGCTCTAGATTGAAACTTCTCCCCTCTAAATGATTAACTTCATGACCAACCCGATAAAAAAATAGTATTCAAAAGATAACGCTAAATTAATTAAAAACATGAGCTAGTGCTAATGCTTGTATATCGTTGTTAGTAATAAGTATCACCTTGAGTTAGTTTACAGCATTGAAATTCTTAGTTATTTTTTAATAGTGACCATAGGGACTAATAATGCACAATGCTTCTAACGCCGCAACTGAACAAGATTCAACATCTCAAAAAAGTATAGATAAAATGAATTATGCACAAAAACATAAGCCGAGCTCAGAATTTGATACACGAGAAGAATACTTAGAGCACGAATTACAAATCATGGCGCCTAAACGTTGGCGCCCCAATTTACCCTTCAAAGATTATCGATTTGAGATAGAAGACAGCATACCTGCGATGGCAGCAACAATTGGTAAAATCGTGATGGTCGGTGCAATAGCAGCAACTTTTGCTGGACCGCTCGGACTTGATGATGGCTTCATTTTAGAAAACGTACGCTATGAGTTATTAATTGTTTCCATTTTTATTGTTCTTTTTTCCGGTTTTTTACTGCCCACAGCTAACTTAGCGGGTACTCATGGGCCACTTATTCCCCTTATTCCTATTGTAGTGGCAGCAGGCGGGCATCCAATGGCATTTGGGTTATTGATTGGTGCATTTGGTTTGATTTTGGCCATTAGTAAAGGAGGAAGTCGATTAGCGAATCTGACCAGTAAAGGGGTTTGTGGTGGGTTATTACTGTATCTCGGTTTTGTAGGCACTATTTCACAAGTTAAAAAATTGCTTGCTTGGGGAGACGATATTGGTATGTCGCACATCCCTTTTATCGTCATTATTAGCACCATTATATTGTACGCTTTACTTGAACATTGGCGGAAACGCTGGTTGGCCGTTCCTTTGAGTTGTTTGTTAGGTGGTTCGCTGGCTTTTGCTATGGGCGCCCCTTTTGAGTTTATGACTAGCCCTGGTTTGCCTAACCTGAATCCGATGTATTGGTGGGGAGAGGATACTGGATGGATGTTAGGTATGCCTACAATAGAAAATTTTGTGGTCGTATTACCTTTTGCCATCTTAGCAGTGGCAATGTGGTCACCAGATTTCTTGGGGCATCAAGTATTTCAAAAGATCAGTTACCCAGAGCGTACTGAAAAAGTGCAAATGAATATAGACGATACGATGACCACGGCCTCTATTCGTCAAGTGTTTGGTTCCCTTTTAGGTGGGTCTAACTTCACTTCATCATGGGGGACTTATTTAATACCCGCGGCTATTGCTAAGCGCCCTATTCCTGCTGGCGCTTTATTAACTGCTCTATTTTGTGTAATAGCAGCAATATGGGGTTATCCAATGGATTTAGCCATCTGGCAGCCAGTGTTATGCGTTGCATTAATCGTAGGGGTTTTTATTCCATTACTTGAAGCTGGAATGGAGATGACACGCGAAGGTAAAACAACTCAATCAGCAGCGATTGTTGTATTTGCTTCTGCATTAGTGAACCCAGCTTTTGGTTGGTCGATCACAATGTTACTTGATAACCTTGGTTTGATTGGTTGTAAAGAACGTAGTTCTGAATTGAGTAAGATGAATCGTTGGATCATACCGGGAATTATGTTTGTAGTGTTAACAACGGTGATGGCTGCAGTAGGTATGTTGCCAGGTATTCCGGCTTTAATATCAAGCTTCCGTCAATGATCTAAGGATTATTCAACATAGAATAATGACTCTTTAGAAACGTTAATAAAGAGTCATAAACGTCAGTGTAAAGTTAAAACGATCAAGAAATTGACGATATTTAATTTTACATTGGCTTCATTGCTTTGCCGAGATATTCTCATCTGCTTCGCACTCAGCTCAGGTCTAAAGCAACAATATCGCCTATTAAGCTTTCACGCCTTTAATCAATAACAAATCACTTACCATTGATGATCTCAAAGCGCCCTATTTTCCTATCCAATTATTGCTATATCTAACCACTTTTATGATTGCATCTTTTCAATAGGTGTATATATTGTCATCTTTTTTACTTTACTAAGTTGGGCTTTATGGAACGTTTTATTGAAAACCTTATCTACTCTTCTCGCTGGCTATTAGCCCCTATATATGCGGGATTATCATTGGGTTTATTAGCTTTAACAATTAAATTTTTTCAGGAATTAATTCATTTATTGCCTAATATTTTAAGCGTGACTGAAAATGACCTTATTTTATTATTGTTATCACTGATTGATATGACGTTAGTGGGCGGATTACTTGTGATGGTAATGTTTGCAGGTTATGAAAATTTCGTTTCTAAATTGGATATCGATGAAAATAAAGAGAAACTTGCTTGGTTAGGTACTATCGATTCTGGCTCACTGAAAAATAAGGTTGCAGCAGCAATTGTCGCTATTTCATCAATCCACCTTTTACGTGTTTTTATGGATGCGCAAAATATTGCCAATGATAAGCTGATGTGGTTTGTGATCATCCACCTAACGTTTGTGCTTTCTGCTTTTGTAATGGGATATTTAGACAACGTATCGCAAAAAAATAAAAAGTATTAATGAATGATTGAGACGTGAAGTTTTAAAGTTACTTAGAAAAGGCCTTGATGTTAAAACCAAGGCCTTTTTTATTACCTAGTCTTTTTAAAGCACCAAGTTACCGAGTTGAGAAAACATAAGATCCAAAGCAATTAACCATGAAGTTACTGAGTTGAAAAAAGATAAGATCAAAAGCGATTAACCACGAAGTTACTAAGTTGATAAAAGATAAGGTCAAAAGCGATTAACCACGGAGTTACTGAGTTGAAAAAAGATAAGATCAAAAGCGATTAACCACGAAGGCACGAAGTTAAAAGAAGGTTAGGTCAAAAGATAAACAACTTAACTTTTAAATTTTTCTTCGTGTCCTTCGTGAAGCGTAGCGCTTCGTGGTTGCTTTAATCTTTTAAACACAAAACCATTAACCACAAACTTACTGAGTTGAAAAGATTAGGTCAACAGCAATTAACCACGAAGG